>JANXVF010000040.1 GCA_025351785.1 Flavobacterium sp. | reverse complement strand
CGGAAGCTCTGTAAATAATGAAATTTTAGATGATTTAATTACAGCACTAAAATCGAATATCAATTTGCCGATAGTTTTATTTCCTGGAAATTCGGCTCAATTATCAAACAAAGCTGATGGAATTTTATTTCTTTCGCTTTTGTCGGGCAGAAATCCCGATTATCTAATAGAACATCAGGTAAATGCAGTACCGTTTTTAAATAAATCTAATTTAGAAATAATTCCGACAGCTTATATTTTAATAGAAAGTGGGGCCGAAACTGCTGTTGAACGAGTAAGTAAAACAAAACCTTTAGCTAGAAATAATCCAGAATATGTATTGCAAACAGCTCAAGCTGGCGAGTTTATAGGAAATAAATTAATTTATCTAGAGGCAGGAAGTGGAGCAAAATTAGCCGTGCCACAAGAAATGATAACTTTAGTTTCACAAAATGTTTCAATACCACTATTGGTTGGTGGTGGCATTCGCTCTAAAAAAGAAATTGAAAATGCTTACAGTTCAGGTGCCGATTTGGTAGTTATTGGTACAGCTTTTGAGAATGATTTAAACTTTTTTGACTGATGATAAATATTATTTTTAATCAATATAAAGATTATCCAATACATGAAATTGTGTTGGAACTTACTGCAATTCTCTTCGGATTAGTAAGCGTTTGGTGTGCTAAGAAAAATAATATTCTAGTTTTTCCAACGGGAATTATAAATACAGCTATATATGTATTTTTACTTTATAAATGGTCACTTCTGGGCGATATGATGATTAATTTTTATTACGTTATTATGAGCATTTATGGTTGGTATAATTGGACTCAAACAAAAAATGAGTCGGAAACTTATCCTATATCAAAAATGACTAATGGCGAAAAAAAAATAGCATTTATAATATTCTTTGCTACACTTATTTTTGTGGTTGCAGTTTACCTCTTTTTTAATAAATTTACCCATTATACAAGTTATATAGATACATTTGTAACAGGAATTTTCTTTGTAGGAATGTGGCTTATGGCAAGACGAAAAATAGAAAATTGGATTTTCTGGATTGTTGGAGACCTCATTTCTATACCAATGTATTTTGTAAAAGGTTACGCTTTTACGAGTATTCAATATTTAATTTTTACAATAATCGCCGTTTTTGGCTATTTAGAATGGAAGAAAACCTTAAACAAGAACCTACCGATATCATAAAAATTGCTTTGTTCGGACCAGAATGTACAGGCAAAACCACACTTGCAAAACAGCTAGCATCAGCATTTGATACCGCTTGGATTCCTGAATTTGCTCGAAATTATTTACAAAAAAAATGGAATACTAGTAAAGAAAAATGCAAATTTGATGACTTACTTCCCATAGCAGTCGGGCAAATAAATGAGGAGAACAAAGGACTGAAAAACGCAAATAAATTTCTGTTTTGTGATACTAATGTATTATTAACAAAAGTATTTGCAACCATAAATTACAATCAAAAAAATGATATTCTAGATAAAGTTGCTCTCAAACATAAGTATGATTTATTTTTTCTAACAGATATAGATGTACCCTGGGAAAAAGAAGATTTGAGAGACCGTCAGCCAGAAAACAGAGAAATTATACTTTCAGTTTTTGAAAAAGAATTAATCGATTCAAAAAAACCTTACATAAAACTTTCTGGAGATATAGCTACCCGATTTGAAAATGCAGTAAAAATTATTCGCGATCTGGAAAAAGCAAAACTACTCGGTTTTAACTCCTTTGATTTTATCAAAATTTATAACAAAAAAATTTCATTAGATGTTGTAAAAAATCAATTTGACAAATTAAAAAACGGAATTCCAAAAATAAATTTAGATCGTCCAGCAGTAGTATCTGATGGAATTTTAAAAATATCCGAAGAGGAAGCAATATATCATTCAAATTATTTTGATTCAAAAAAACAGAATTTAAAACTAAAAAAGTTTGTTCCGGCATCGGGTGCAGCCAGTAGAATGTTCAAATTTTTATCTGAATTTGTAAACGATTTTAAACTAGGTGAGGAATCTGTGAACGCGTATATTAATCGTAAACACGACAAAAATTTACCGATTTTTTTAGTAGCAAAAGAAAAATTTCCTTTTTATGAAGCGGTTTTAAAAACCACTAAAGAAGTTTTTCAAGATTATCAAAACTGGAGTCAAGACACAAAAAATTATGGATTTATTAAAATTTTATTAGCCTCAAAACATTTTGATTTTGCTAATAAACCTAAAGGAATTTTACCATTTCATAAATATGAAAACCATACTGCAACTGCCATCGAAGAGCATCTAACGGAATGTGTATTTTATGCAAGCTCAAACCAAAAATCGTTTTTACACTTTACGGTTTCTGAAGAACATCAACATGATTTTGAAAAAATTATAAATACAAAAAAATCTAAATTAGAAATTAATAATAATTTAAAAATTACAGTAGATTATTCTTATCAAAATAAATCGACTGATGTAATTGCGCTCGATTTAAACAACAAACCCTTTAGAGACGCTGACGATAATATTGTTTTTAGACCCGGTGGACATGGAGCTTTGATAGAAAATTTGAATAATTTAAATGCTGATATTATATTTATCAAGAATATAGATAATGTAATTCAAAACCATATTGAAACCATTGCTTTATACAAAAAAGCACTTGCAGGAATTTTAGTTCAAAATCAAGAAATTATTTTTAATTATTTAAAAATTTTAAATTCTGAGATAATTTCAAATGAGATAATTTCAGAAATTGTAGCTTTTTTAAAGTCTAAATTGTGTGTAACGGTAATTGAAGATTTTTCAAAGTATACTAAAGAAAGTAAAATAGAATACTTAAGTATTTTGTTAAACAGACCCATTAGAGTCTGTGGAATGGTAAAAAATGAAGGTGAACCTGGGGGAGGACCGTTTTGGGTTTTGAGTAAAAAAGGAACCATCTTTTTACAAATTGTAGAAACATCGCAGGTTGATATAACTAACGAAAATCAAAATAAAATTTTAGTAAAAGCCACTCATTTTAACCCTGTTGATATAGTTTGTGGCGTTAAAAATTACAAAGGACAAAACTTCGATTTGACTAAATTTGTAAATTATAATACTGGTTTTATTGTAGAAAAACATAAAAACGGAAAACCTTTAAAAGCCTATGAACTTCCTGGTTTGTGGAATGGAGCTATGGCAAAATGGCTCACTATTTTTGTAGAAGTGCCACTTATAACTTTTAATCCGGTAAAAACTGTAAACGATTTATTAAAACCTGCACACCAATCTGTTGAATAAAAATGGAAAAGGAAAAAATACTATTAGAACTTAAATTTAAAGCAGTTCGAAGCTCTGGCGCTGGAGGTCAAAATGTAAACAAGGTTTCCTCGAAGGTGGTTTTGAGTTTTGATGTTTCAAAATCGGATGCATTAGAAACTGATGAAAAAGAACTTTTGAAAATTAAATTAGAATCGCGTCTTACATCAGATTTTATATTGATTTTGAATTGTGACGAAGATAGAAGTCAACTTAAAAATAAAGAAATCATAACCAAAAGATTTTTACAAATACTTGTAAATGCTTTAAAAATCCCGAAACCTAGAAAACCAACAAAAATTCCTACAGCAGTCATTAAAAAAAGATTAAATGACAAGTCGAACCTTTCTGAAATAAAACAAAACCGCAGAAAACCTGACTTGTTGTAACTACATCAATAATACCGATTTTTATTTTATGCAATCTTATGTAAATATTACATTAAATTGAAATTTCAATTAATATCTATTTGCATCTTATTTCTAGAAAATGAATATCATTAAAGTTGGGAACTAATTATAAGTCTAGCAACAGTAAATATATCTCAAAACAAAACATAATTTTGAAAGTGTAGATTTAATATTTATATTTGCACTGTCTCAAAAGGGGTGCTAAATTTTGAATTTGGCTGAGATTATACCCAACGAACCTGAACAAGTAATGTTGTTAAGGGAAAAATGACAAAAAAAGTGTGCACACTAAACTATTGTCATAGGAACAACCAATTTTTATTTTTAACAAAAATAATTACCTCTTTTTATTTGTAACACATCTTTACAAATGAATTCTTTTAATGTAAGTCGCAAAAGCGCAAAATTTAAAACCAGAGAAATATCAAATACTCTCAAAAAAAAATCTTTATATCTTCTTTTTATCTTTTCTATTTCTTTATTATCGATAAAGTCATATTCTCAAAATAAAGATTCTACAGCAGTCGAGCAATTAGACGAAGTTTTGGTTTCGGCAATTAGAGTAACAAAAAAAACACCAGTTTCGTTTAGCAATATATACAAAGAAGAAATAAAGTTCAGAAATTTAGGGCAGGATATTCCAATATTAATGAACTTTTTACCCTCGGTAGTTACCACTTCTGATGCAGGAAATGGCGTAGGTTATACTGGGATTCGAGTTCGAGGTAGCGATGCCACTCGAGTAAACGTAACCATAAACGGGATTCCCTATAATGATGCTGAAGGAAGTGGCACTTATTTTGTTGACTTACCCGATTTTGCCTCATCGGTAGAGAGTTTGCAACTTCAACGTGGCGTTGGAACTTCTACCAATGGTGCCGGAGCATTTGGTGCAAGCCTAAACATGCTTACCGATGCTTATGCTAAAAACAGTAATGGCGAAATTTCAAATTCGTACGGGAGTTTTAATACTAAAAAAAGTACTGTAAAGTTTAGCACAGGTCTTCTAAACAATCATTTTGAGTTGGCGGGGCGATTATCAAAAATTGCATCTGACGGATATGTACAACGTGGTGCATCTAACTTAAAATCATATTTTTTACAGGGAACTTATGTGGGCAAAACCACTTTGATTAAAGCATTAGTTTTTGGTGGAACAGAAAAAACATATCAATCATGGTATGGGATTGATGGTGAAACAATAAACAACGACAGAACCTATAACAGTGCCGGAATGTTTGTAGATGTCTTTGGAAATAACAGATTTTATGACAATCAAACCGATAATTATCAGCAAGATCATTATCAGTTGCATTGGAACGAAAAAATAAGTTCGCACTGGAATACAAATGTGGCTTTGCATTATACTAAAGGGAAAGGATATTATGAAAATTTCGTTGCAGGCGGAAACTCATTTGATTACGGATTGTCTTCGTTCGAGACATCTTATGTAACCGATTTGATTAATCAAAAATGGTTAGATAACGATTTTTATGGTACCACATTTTCGACAAATTATAAAAGTAAAAAAACTAATTTTATAATTGGTGGTGGCATAAATGAGTATAAAGGATTGCATTATGGCAAAGTTATTTGGGCTCGAAATACCGGACTTAGCGAGATTGGCGATCATTATTATGATAATTATGGGGATAAATTTGACGCCAATATTTTTGCAAAAATAAACTATCAAATTTCAAAAAAACTGAGCCTATATGCAGATTTACAATACCGAAATGTAAATTATAAAGCAAACGGTGTGCAAGCAAACTTAGTGAATGATACATTCAATTTTTTAAACCCGAAGGCAGGGTTAAATTATTCTATAAACCAAAATAATGATTTGTACTTTTCCTATGCTAAGGCTAACAGAGAGCCAAACCGAACTGACTATGAAAGTGGAAATCCAAAACCAGAAAAGCTAGACGATTATGAACTTGGCTGGCGATTAGTAACTCAAAAAGTAAAATTAAATACAAACGTATACTTAATGAATTACAAAAACCAGCTCATATTGACTGGAAATTTAGACAATGTAGGTAACCCCATAAGATCTAATAGCGAAAAAAGTTATCGTTTAGGTTTAGAAATTGATGCGGTTATTGTGGTTTCAAAGCAAATTACAGTTAGACCTAATATTACTATTAGTCAAAACAAAAATTTGAATTTAGAGGTTACAGGAGAAAATTATGGAACAAAAGATATTGCATATTCGCCCAATTATATAGCAGGAAATATTCTGGTTTATCAACCTTCAAGAAGTTTGCAATTATCACTTTTGTCAAAATTTGTTGGCAATCAATTTCTTAACAATATCGAATCAGAAAGTGCAAAATTGCCCGATTATTTTATAAACGATTTTAATTTATCGTACGAAATAAAACCAAAAACTATTTTTAAATCGATTGTTTTCTCTGGAATTGCAAACAATTTTCTGAATAAAAAATATATTTCTAACGGATATATGTATGACATTTATCCTTATTATTATCCTCAAGCAGGCACAAATTTTTTAATTGGGATGACTTTAAAATTATAGACTTATAATTCTCGAACAATTAAATTTGTATACTCATTATAATCTCAAAGGAATCTCGATTTTTGATCAAGATTCCTTTGTTTTTATCTCATATTTACTTTTTCAACACAAAAAAATTGATTAATATAAACTACTTTTGAATATTCTGACGTTATCTAAATATGTTGAAAAAAAGTTTTTTATGGATGATACTTTTTTCTTTCTCTGGCATCGTTGCCCAAGAAATAGAAACCCCCTACAAAAACAAAAAAATACCATTTTCAAATGATACAATTGCTATTGATAATGTGAGTATCAATAAATCTTTTTTTAAAATTAGTGACAAACTAGGAAACATAATCGATACTTCATTTTATAAAATTGATTACAAGAAAGCCAAATTAATATTTAAAAAAAATTATGTTTCACAAGATTCTATAACTATTAGGTATCTAAAATTTCCTGATTATTTAACAAAAACCTACTCTATATATGATGATTCTCGAGTTGTCCCAAATGAAGCTGGAAATTTGTATACTATAAAAAGAGAGAATTATAAAACCTTCAAACCCTTTGACGGATTGAATACTTCTGGGAGTATAACTAGAGGAATTACTGTTGGTAATAATCAAAATTCTACTGTAAATTCTAATCTCGATTTACAAATTACAGGTAAAATTTCGAATAAAATTTCGCTTCGGGCTTCTATTCAAGACAGCAATATACCTTTACAAAACGGAGGGTATTCACAAAAGTTAGATGAGTTTGATCAAATTTTTATTGAATTATTTTCTGATAAATGGAGTATCAGAGCTGGCGATTTGTTTTTAGAAAATAGACAATCTCAATTCCTCAATTTTAATAAAAAAGTACAAGGATTGTCTACTCACTTTACCTTTGGAACTCCTACCAATAAAACCGAAATTTTTGCATCGGGTGCTGTAGTTCGAGGTCAGTATGCCAAAAGTAATTTTACGGGACAAGAGGGAAATCAAGGACCCTATAAATTAAGAGGAAATAATGGTGAGCTTTATGTACTGGTAATTTCGGGTTCTGAGCGAGTTTATGCAAACGGAATTTTGCTAAAAAGAGGTGAAAATAGCGATTATATTATAGATTATAATGCTGGAGAAATTAAGTTTACTTCGCTTTTTCCGATAACTTCCGAAATGAGAATTGTGGTAGAATATCAATATTCTGACAGAAGTTACACGCGCTTTGTGACATACGCAGGTGCGACACATCAGGCAGAAAAATGGAGTTTAGGCGGATTTTTATATTCTGAAAGTGATGTAAAAAATCAACCTTTGCAACAAAATCTTTCGCCCGAGCAAGTCGCAATCCTTCAAAATGCAGGCGACGATATTTCGTTAATGAATGCCCCTTCCGCCTATCTAGATTCCTATTCTGATAATAAAATTTTATATAAAAAAATACTTATTAGCAATGTTGAAGTTTTTGTATATTCAAATGTTTCGACCGATGTTTTGTATAATGTAAAATTTTCTTTAGTGGGAACTAACCAAGGAAATTACAATTTGATTAACAACAATACTGTTGGTAAAATTTATCAATATGTTCCACCTGTTGCAGGAGTTAAACAAGGAAATTACGAACCAATTTCTCGATTAATTGCACCTTCAAAAATTCAAATTGCAACCATTTTAGGAAAATATAATCCCTCAGAAAAAACAAGTTTAGATTTTGAAGTGGGCATTAGCAACAACGATTTAAATTTGTTTTCATCTATTGATGATGCTAATAATAAAGGAATTGCAACAAAAATTAATGGCAAACAAAGAGTCTATTCCAGCAAGTTTACGGTTGATGCTTTTGCAAATTATCAATTGATTCAAAACAATTTTAAATCTGTCGAACGTTTATTTACAATAGAGTTTAACCGCGATTGGAATTTAACTTCTACCATTGGAACCCAAAGTTTGCTTACCGCTGGTTTAAATTTTGATTTTAAAAAAAATGGAGCCACAAAATATCAATTAGAAAAACTAGATTTTTCGAATAATTTTTCAGGAATTAGACAACTTATTCAAGGAAGTTTTAAAACTAAAAATCTTAATTTTCAGCAAAATTCTAGTTTCTTAAAAAGTAGTGGATTGACTTCAAATTCAACTTTTATCAGAAACCAAACCCTTGCAAAATATCATTTTAAAAAAAATTGGCTTGGTTCTAGTTTTAGGTTAGAAGACAACCAACAAAAACTCATAGCTACTAACGAATTATCAAATTTGAGTCAACGATTTTCAGAATTTGGGACATTTTTAGGTAGAGGTGATAGTACAAAAGTATATGCCGAAATTGGATTTTTACATCGAAATAATGACAGTTTGCAATTGGGGTTTTTGAAACGAGTAAATTCATCAAACTCCTATTATATAAAATCAAAGTTGATTCAAACTCAAAAAACAAATCTTTCGGTATTTATAAACTATCGAAGATTAACTTTTACAGATGTTACAAAACCCGTGGCGCCATCATTAAACTCAAGAGTTGTATATAATGATAATTTTTTTGAACAGTTATTACAAACTACTACTGCCTACGAAAATGCTTCTGGGACTATTGCTCAACAGGAATTTACATACATACAGGTCAATCCAGGACAAGGAGTTTACACTTGGAATGACTATAATGGAAACGGAATTCAAGAATTGCAAGAATTTGAAATTGCGCCATTTCCCGACCAAGCAAAATATGTTCGGGTGTTTTTGCCCAATCAAATTTTTATAAAAACACATCAAAATAAATTTTCAGAATCGGTAACAATTAGCCCTTCAAAATGGCTAAATGAAACAGGAGTTAAAAAAGTTTTATCTTATTTCTACAATCAAACTTCGTTTTCATTAGACAGAAAAATTCAACGAAATGGTGATAATTTTAATCTAAATCCTTTTTCTACCACAACAGAGGGATTGCTTGGTTTAAATACTAATTTTCGAAACAGCTTATTTTACAATCGAGGCAAACAAAAACATTCGGTAACCTATTCCTATCTAAATAATAAAGTAAAAAATTTACTTTCTATAGGTTCGCAAGAAAACGCATCAAGTTCAAATCAATTGCAATATGCTCATTTGTTGCAAAAAAGTTGGTTGTTAAATTTCAGTATTGCCTCTATAAAATCTAGGAGTTACTCTGATAATTATAGTAGTCGAAATTATGAATTATACAACTATTCTATCGAGCCTAAGATATCCTATTTATTTACAAAAAATTCTAGTTTAGCGTTATTCTATGATTTTCAAAATAAAGAAAACACCATAAATAATAAGGAAAAACTAATTCAGAATCGACTTGGGTTAGCATTTACCTATTCGAGTAATCAAAAATTTACAATCAATGGTGAGTACTCTTTTACAGACAATAATTTTTATGGCGATCAACTTTCGCCCGTTGCTTTTCAAATGTTAGAAGGGTTACAGGCTGGTAAAAATAGTACTTGGCGATTACTACTACAAAAAAGTTTGACACAATATCTTGATATAAATATCAATTACCAAGGAAGAAAATCAGACACAAGCCAAACCATTAATACTGGAAATGTACAACTTAGAGCTTTTTTTTAATATTAAAAATACCTGAAAAATTTTTAAATATTTATTTTTTTGAAGAAACAAAATGTGCACTAAGAATTAGATGTTTTTTGTAGAATCACTCCTACAAATTATTTTATTGGAATGATTGTTGCGTAAAATATTTTTAGTAATTTTATTTAATTAAAAAAACAACTTAAAACAATTCAAAATGAAAAAATTATTTGTGTTATGTTTAGTATTTGTATTTTCAAATACTTTTTTTGCTCAAGATGTTAAAGAAAAAAAATCTAAAGCAAAAACAGAAAAAGCGGTTGCAGCAAAAAAAGAAATAGCTGATAAACTGAAAGATGAAAAAGCTGAGGCTAAAAAAATGGCCACAAAAGCTAAAAACGATGCTGAAAAAGCAGCAAAAAAAGCAGAAAAAGCAGCAGTTAAAACTGAAAAAGCTGTAAAGACGAAAGTAGAGAAAACAGAAGCTAAAGTTGAAGAAAAATCAAGCAAGTACAAAAAAGACGGAACCTTAGACAAACGTTTTAAGAATGAAGTAAAAGAGACTAAAGCAACAGTAAAAGAAAAAGTTGCTGCAGTAAAAAAGGATGTTTCGACAAAAACTAAAGATGCAACAAAAGCTGTAAAAGCAACTGCAAAGAAAGTAGAAAAAGAAACTAACGAAAAAGCTCCAAAAATTGCTGATAAAATTACAGGAGAATATAATGGTCATAAAGTTTTTACTGGTGCTCGAGGCGGAAAATATTATATCAATAAAAACGGCAACAAAACTTATATTGATAGAGATTCTAACTAATTTGTAAAAATGAATCAATTTTGATGATATAAAGTAAGAATATAATACTTAAAATCTTCAAAATTTAAGAAAATATTGTAATTCCGGTTTGCAATCTAAAACGCAATTTTCATTTAAGAAAATTGCGTTTTTTTGTTTTTTGACACTTAAAATTTCATGCGAAAGCGTTATGAAAATTTTAAAAAAATAACTTCAAAAGCCTTATAAATAGGCTTTTTTAGATTTTTTTAAAATATAAACAGTTGTTAAACAAATAGATACAAATAATCAAAAATTACTACTATTCCTACGTATTGTTAAAAACTAAATGCGATTGTGAATAAGTTTGACTTTCATTTTTGATGAAAATAAACAATCTTTGTAACAGACCAAAAAGTTAAAAATATCTTAAAATAAAAAAATGAACTTCATCGAACCCATACTTCAAGAAAATAAAAACCGATTTGTGATTTTTCCTATTAAACATCATGATATTTGGGAATGGTACAAGAAAATGGAAGCCAGTTTTTGGACTGCCGAAGAAATTGATTTGAGCCAAGATTTATCTGATTGGAACAATAAATTATCGAATGATGAGAAATATTTTATAAAACATATTTTAGCGTTTTTTGCAGCATCAGATGGAATTGTAAACGAAAACCTAGCCGAAAATTTTGTAAATGAAGTACAATATGCCGAAGCAAAGTTTTTTTATGGTTTTCAAATAATGATGGAAAATATTCATAGCGAAACTTACTCGTTATTAATAGACACTTATGTTAAAGATGAAAACGAAAAAGATAAATTGTTTAATGCGCTCGAAGTTTTTCCGGCTATTAAGAAAAAAGCAGACTGGGCTTTAAAATGGATTGAATCCGATTCGTTTGCTGAGCGTTTGATTGCGTTTGCAGCTGTTGAAGGTATTTTCTTTTCTGGTGCCTTTTGTTCTATTTACTGGTTGAAAAAGCGCGGTTTAATGCCCGGATTAACATTTTCAAACGAATTAATTTCGAGAGACGAAGGCGTACACTGCGATTTTGCAGTGCATTTGCACAACCACCATTTGATAAATAAAGTTCCTCATAGCAGAATAAGAGAAATAATTGTTGATGCTTTAAAAATAGAACGTGAGTTTATTACCGAGTCATTACCTGTTAGCTTAATCGGGATGAACGCAACTTTGATGACTCAATATTTAGAGTTTGTTGCCGACCGATTGTTAGTAGAATTAGGTTGTAAAAGAGAGTATAATACTTCCAATCCTTTTGATTTTATGGATATGATTTCACTGCAGGGAAAAACTAATTTCTTTGAGAAAAAAGTAGCCGAATATCAAAAAGCTGGTGTTATGAATACTGATGTTGAAGCACAAAAAATTACTTTTGACGCTGATTTTTAAATTGTTTCTACGAATACACAAAAGCACAAATAAAATTTAAAAATTTCTAAAACATAAAAGAGTTAAGGTTACCAATACAAAATTCTCTTACCTTTTTTATGGTTTACAGAGGGAGATTACTAAAATACCTAGACCTACGACTAGCTTAGCCCAGATTGCAGTGAAAATCCTTTTATTTTTTTCTTTTAAAAAAATAAAAGATTGTAACAGAAAGCTGGAATAGCTTCTAAAAAGAGTATCATAAATAAATTTAGCATAAACAAATAACCTCGAAATTGCAAAGGGATTTGCTTTTTCACAAAACAAACAAATTATGTACGTAGTAAAAAGAGATGGGCATAAAGAGCCTGTAATGTTTGACAAAATCACCGACAGAATTAAAAAATTGTGTTATGGTTTGAATGATTTAGTTGATGCGGTAAAGGTTGCTATGCGAGTGATTGAAGGGCTTTATGATGGCGTTACAACCTCGGAACTTGACAATCTTGCGGCAGAAACTGCAGCATCGATGACTATTGCTCATCCTGATTATGCCCAACTTGCAGCACGAATTGCAATTTCTAATTTACACTCGAATACTAAGAAATCATTTTCGGAAACGATGAACGATATGTTTCATTATGTAAATCCGAGAAATGGTCAAAAAGCACCTCTTTTGTCAGATGAAGTTCATCAAGTTATTATGGAGAATGCTGAATTTTTGGACTCACACATTATATACAACCGCGATTTTAATTATGATTATTTTGGTTTTAAAACCCTAGAACGTTCCTATTTACTAAAAGTAAATGGGAAAATTGCAGAGCGTCCGCAACAAATGTTGATGCGTGTTTCTGTAGGTATTCACCTCAACGATTTAAAATCGGTTATAGAAACCTACGACTTGATGTCGAAAAAATTCTTCACTCACGCTACGCCAACCTTATTTAATGCAGGAACTCCAAAACCTCAAATGTCGTCCTGTTTTTTGTTGGCAATGCAAGATGATAGCATCGATGGAATATATGATACGCTGAAACAAACTGCAAAAATTTCGCAATCGGCTGGCGGGATTGGACTTTCTATTCATAATGTTAGAGCAACTGGTAGTTACATTCGGGGTACTAACGGAACATCAAACGGGATTGTTCCTATGCTTCGAGTATTTAATGATACCGCTAGATATGTTGATCAAGGTGGAGGAAAACGAAAAGGAAGTTTTGCTATTTATATAGAAACTTGGCATGCTGATATTTTTGAGTTTTTAGATTTAAAAAAGAATACAGGTAAAGAGGAAATGCGTGCTAGAGATTTGTTTTTTGCCATGTGGACGTCGGACTTGTTCATGAAACGAGTGCAGGAAGACGGCAATTGGACATTGATGTGTCCTAATGAATGCCCTGGGTTGTATGATGTATATGGTGAAGAATTTGAAAAAATGTATACTGATTATGAAAAGGCAGGAAAGGGTAGAAAAACCATCAAAGCACACGAATTGTGGGAAAAAATTCTGGAGTCGCAAATAGAAACTGGAACACCATATATGTTGTATAAAGATGCAGCAAATAGAAAATCAAACCAGAAAAACTTGGGAACTATTAGGTCATCAAATTTGTGTACCGAAATAATGGAATTTACGAGTAAAGACGAAATAGCAGTATGTAATTTAGCTTCGATTTCGTTACCAATGTTTGTTGAAAACGGTGCTTTTAATCACGATTTATTATATACTGTTACCAAACGTGTAACACGGAATTTAAATAAAGTTATCGACAGAAATTATTATCCTGTTAAAGAAGCCGAAAACTCGAACCTTCGTCATAGACCAGTAGGGTTGGGAGTTCAAGGTTTGGCAGATGCTTTTATTATGTTGCGAATGCCTTTTACAAGTGATGAAGCTAAAACATTGAATCAAGAAATTTTTGAGACTTTATATTTTGCAGCCGTAACGGCATCGATGGAATTAGCCAAAGAGGAAGGTGCTTATTCAACCTACAAAGGCTCGCCAATATCTGAAGGGCAATTTCAATATAATCTTTGGAATATTAAAGATGAGGAGCTTTCTGGGCGTTGGGATTGGGCTGGTCTTCGTAAAGAAGTTTTAGAACATGGCGTTCGAAATTCGCTTTTAGTTGCACCAATGCCAACTGCTTCAACATCTCAAATTTTAGGAAATAATGAAGCTTTTGAACCTTATACATCAAATATATATACGCGTCGTGTTTTATCAGGAGAGTTTATAGTAGTTAACAAACATTTATTAAACGATTTAGTAGAACGTGGGTTGTGGAACGAGGATTTGAAACAACAGTTGATGCGTAATAACGGATCGGTTCAGGATTTGAATATCCCGCAAGATTTAAAAGAATTATACAAAACCGTTTGGGAAATGTCGATGAAAGATATTATTGATATGTCGCGTCAGCGTGGTTATTTTATTGATCAATCGCAGTCATTAAACTTGTTTATGCAAAATGCAAATTATGCAAAACTAACTTCGATGCATTTTTATGCTTGGCAAAGTGGCTTAAAAACGGGAATGTATTATTTGCGAACAAAAGCTGCGGTCGATGCAATCAAATTTACGTTAAACAATGATAAAAAAGCAGAACCAATAGAAGTTAAAGAACAGCCAATTAGTGAGCATTTAGAGCCTATTGCGGTTTTAAATGAACCTCAGGAAATGACCGCATCAGAATACCGAGCTATGATTGAACTTGCAAAAAACGCAAGTGCAGATGACTGTGAAATGTGTGGAAGTTAATTGATAATATGTTTTGAAATATTATTTATTCGTTGACGAAAGTGGTGATCACGGATTAAAAACAGTTGATTCAAGTTTTCCAGTATTTTTATTATGTGGCGTTTTAATTTCTGAAAATGAATATTCTAAAATCAATTTAGATTCAGAGGAAATAAAATTAAAATATTGGGGAAATAAAAACGTAATTCTACATTCGCGTGACATCAGAAAATGCAATAATGAATTTAAAATATTATTTGATTTAAAAATAAAAGAGCAATTTTATATTGACATTAATAAAGTTCTTACAGCAAACAATTATAAAATAATATGTTCTGCAATTGATAAAATTTCATTTATTAAAAAGTATGGAAAATTAGAAGATGATGTTTATGAAATTGCACTTTCTTTTATTTTAGAGCGAACTATTTTCTGTTTAGACGAATATAAAGATTGTGAAAGTTTAGAAATAATAATAGAAAAACGCGGTAAAAAAGAAGATACAAAACTTTCAAATCATCTTAATAGACTAAAACAAGTTGGAACATTTTATGTTGATTCAGATAGAATGAAAAAATATGTTATTAAGAACACTTTTTTGGATAAAAGACAAAACAACAACGGACTTCAAATTTCAGATTTATTAGCATATCCAATAGCAAAGAAAATTATTTATCCTGAAGGTGTTAATGTTTCTTACGAACAGATTAAAGATAAATTTTACACAAAAAACGGAAAACGTTATGGCTTAAAAATATTTCCATAAAAAACAAAAAGACCGATAAAAATCAGCCTTTATTGTCGACCGAGGACACCTCAATCCAAATATATAAACCTCAAATGAGGTAATTTTCCTCTACAAAGATAATAAACTAATACAAAATTAATACAAAACTAATATAAATTTTACAATGTCAAAACAAAAAGGAGTTTACACAGGAATAATAGAAAAAGATGACGAAGGAAATTATTTTTGTGGTGAATATTTATTAGATTATCAATATACCGAATCAGGTTTTAAGCTTGGTGACGAAATAAATATCAAAACTGTAATTGCCAATCCTAGTGATAGAAGTTATAATAAATATCCGAAAAAATCTAGAAATTTCTTTTTGGCAAATGATAAAGAATAGCAATAATTATGCTAAAAAGAACTACTTCATAGGATACTGATTTTGAAAAATTGGTAGGTGTTAAAAATAATATTTGCATGAAAAAAAAATCTAATATTTGAAATTTAATATTTTATGATGCACTGGGAACAACTGTTATCTCTAAAAAGACAAGGTGACAAAGGCAAACGACTTCGGATAGAACAAGACGAATCGCGACTTGGCTTTGAAGTAGATTTTGATCGAATTATTTTTTCGGCACCTTTTAGAAGTTTGCAAGATAAAACTCAAGTGATACCGCTGTCAAAAACCGATTTTGTTCACACTAGACTCACGCACAGTCTAGAAGTTTCGGTTGTTGGACGATCGATTGGACGATTGGTTGGAAAAAAAATTATCCAAAAACATCCTTATCTCAAAGAAATTCATGGCTATCAGGCTAACGATTTTGGAGCTATTGTTGCCGCAGCATCTTTGGCACACGATATAGGAAATCCACCTTTTGGGCATTCTGGCGAAAAAGCCATTGGTGAATATTTTTCTATCGGAAAAGGACAAAAATTTAAAGACCAAGTAACCAATAAAGAATGGCAAGATTTAGTCGATTTTGAAGGAAATGCAAATGGTTTTTCGGTTTTAACCAGCTCGCGACCGGGAGTTGAAGGAAGCATCAGAATGACTTATGCTGTTTTGGGTGCATTTATGAAATATCCAAAGGAAAGTTTACCCAAAAAGCCAACCTCGAATATTGCCGATAAAAAATACGGTTTTTTTCAATCAGATAAAGAGTTTTTTAAAGATGTTGCACAAGAGTTAGGATTGATTGCTAATAAATCGGGAAATGATATTGGTTTTGAACGTCATCCACTAGCCTATTTGGTTGAAGCGGCCGATGATATTTGTTATACTATCATAGATTTTGAAGACGGTATAAATTTAGGATTAGTTTCCGAGGATTTTGCATTAGAATACTTAATAAAACTAGTAAAAGATTCAATAGATACTTCAAAATATAATTCGCTTACAACAAAGGAGGATAGAATTAGTTATTTGAGAGCTTTGGCAATTGGAAACTTAATTCAGGATGCTGTGAGTATTTTTATTGAAAATGAAGAAGCAATTTTGAAAGGTGAATTTCCCTATGCTTTAATCGACAAAAGTAAGTACAAAGCTCAGATTGATGACATCATTAAGTTGAGTGTGAAAAACATTTATCAAAGTCGTGAAGTGATTGAAAAAGAACTTATTGGATATCAAATAATAAATAATTTGTTAGATAAATTTATAACTGCATTTAACAATAATTATGATGGTAAAGCAACTAACTTTGATATGTTACTTTTAAAAATTTTACCCGAGAAAAATAATTTAGAAAAAGAAAGTTTGTATGAACGATTGCTTTTAATTTGTCATTTTGTATCCATGTTAACCGACACAAAAGCGGTCTTGTACAATCAGATAATAACATCTTAAAAGTTAAATTTTTGATTTTCAGATTAAAAAATTGCTTTTCCCTCACAAATCTATTAAGTTTGTAATAACATTATATTAACCATTATTTAAAAATCATGAAAAAAATTACGCTTCTAATTGTAATTTTGCTATCGTTTTTGGGATATTCTCAAGATAATAAAGCAAAAATTCAAAATTATTTAAATCAAAATTCAGTTCGTCTCAATTTATCAAATCAAGATATTAGCGACTGGTTTGTTGAAAGTACTGGTAACTCTGAATCTACAAAGATTGATACCTATTGGATTAAACAACAATATCAGGGAATAGAAATTCACAATGCACTTTCAAATGTTTGGGTAAAAAATGATGAGATACTAAATATTCAAAATGGGTTTATTTCAAATGTGATTCAAAAAGTAAACACTACTACTCCCTCTTTATCGGTTTTAGGCGGATTACAAAAAGGGATGGTAGCATTGAACGAAAGTGGTGCATCTAACCAAATTTTAGAAACAACAAGTACTACAAAATTTAAAATTTCAAACGGATCTTTGACTGAGGATCCTATATATGCAAAACTTGAATACTTCGTACAAAAAGATAAATTACTACTATCTTGGAATTATACTTTTTATACTCAAGATTTTAAACATTTATGGGACATTAGTATAGATGCAGTTACTGGTAAACTATTATCAAAAAAAGATATGGTTATATCATGCGATTTTGAAAGTAAAAACAAAAATCTAGAAACAAATTTAAACAGTTTTTACAGTTCAAAATCATTGTTTAAAGATGAAGTAGCATCGTTACCTGCACAAATTCAGGGTGGATCATACAGAGTAGTACCTTTTAATTATGAAAGTCCAAATCATCATTCAAGAGATTTGATAGTAAACCCAGAAAACACACTTGCTTCGCCAAAGGGATGGCATGATACAAACACGTTGACGGGAACAAATGCAAGTTTTAAATACAATTATCTTAGAGGAAATAATGTTTGGGCAAGATCTGATTATGGCAATACAAACCCTGTAACTGCATCTAATACCTCAACAGCAACTGGATATAGCCCTACGAGTGCAAGTTTAACTTTTGATTATACTTATCCAGGAACAGGAGTTGCTGCAAATACCTATATCGATGCTGCAACTACAAATTTATTTTATATGAACAATGTAGTACATGATTTGTTTTATCAATATGGATTTAATGAAATTAATGGAAATTACCAACAGACAAATTATACATCTGGAGCTACTGCAACTGATTATGTTTATGCCGATGCACAAGACGGTTCAACTGCGGCAACACCTGCTGTAAATAATGCAAATTTTTCTGCTCCTGTAGATGGTCAAAAGGGTAGAATGCAAATGTATTTATGGAACGTAGCCCCTAGAAACAAACCACTTTATGTAACTGCTCCAACATCTATCATTGGAAATTATATTTCAAGACAAAACGGGTTTAGTCCCGGTCATGTTGATTTGCCAATAGCACCTGGATTTTTACAAACTAATTTGGTCTTATATGATGACGGAACTCCTGACCCAGGAAGTCCTGACAACGCAGATGCATGTGGCGCAGCAGTTAATGCCGCAGCAATTAATGGTAAAATTGTTTTAATAAGAAGATCATTAGCAACTGCATCTGGAGGAACACCTTGTAATTTTACTGTTAAAGTAAAAAATGCACAATTAGCAGGAGCAATTGCAGTAATAGTTTACAATAATATAGATATTGTAGATGGAAATGGCAATCCGGTTGATGTGGCATTAGGTATGTCTGGTGCCGATGCTAGCATAACAATTCCCGCTATTGGAGTTTCAAAAATTGTGGGCGATTTATTGACGAATCAATTATTATCGGGTCCTGTAACTGTAAAACTTCAACTTCCTGCAGATTATACTCCTTTTGTAAACTCTGATGGTGATTTTGATAATGGGGTAATTGCACACGAGTTTGGTCACGGTATTTCTATTAGATTAGCGGGAGGAAGAAATAACTCAAGTTGTTTACAAAACGAGGAGCAAATGGGTGAAGGATGGTCAGACTGGTTTGCACTTATGTTGCAAATGAAACCAGGAGATATTGGTGCAACACCACGAGGCATAGGGACTTTTGTATTTGGCGATCCTACAACAGGAAATGGGATTAGAAATTATCCTTATTCGACAGATATGAGTGTTAATCCAGAAACTTTTAATACTGTAAATCTTAATCAAGTTACAGACGCAAATGGCGGCGTGGCAACAGAAACTCATAATGTAGGTGAAGTTTGGACAACAATGTTGTGGGATTTAACTTGGGCATATGTTGCCAAATATGGTTATGATGATAATAAATATAACGGTACTGGCGGAAACAATAAAGTGATGCGTTTAGTATTGGACGCAATAAAATTAGAGCCTTGTAGTCCAACATTTGTTGAAGCTAGAGATGCTATTATCGCAGCAGATCAGGCTACTACTGGCGGACAAGATTATTGTATGATTTGGCAAGTATTTGCAAGAAGAGGTCTGGGCGTAAACGCAGATTCTGGTAGTAGAGACTCGTCGGTTGACGAGGTTGAAGATTTTACTCAACCGGCTGCTGGACCTAATTGTACTCTTGCTGTAAATTATTTTGAAAATGAGGAGCTTTTTAAAGTTTATCCTAACCCTACAAACGATTTATTAAACATTAGAATAAATAATTATATAGGAAAAATAAATATACAATTGATAGACATTAATGGAAGAATTATAAGCGATTTTAAAAATGAAGATTTTAATATTGAAAAATCTATGAATTTGAATAGTTTACAATCTGGAGTATATATTTTAAAAGTAGTAGCTGAAGATTTAAACTTTACACAAAAGATTATTAAAAATTAAAAAATATTGTTGCAAACTAAAAAGCGATTGTTGATTCAATCGCTTTTTGTTTTTATAAGAAGTGCAAAGTATGAAAAATTGAGGTTTAACTTTTGGATTAGAATTTGTAGATTTACAAAATATTAATAATCGTTTTTATGAAGAAATATCAAATTTTAATGGTGCTTGTTATCCTAACGATAGGTTTAAAGTTGCAAGGGCAACCCATAAGCATTAAAACAAGCAGTGTGAGTGTAACTGAAAAAATTGATAAAAACAATTGGACTAAATGGTCTGACTTTGTAAAAGCCGAAATTTTAATCACCATTGATGGTAAAAAGAATAGAATAGTGGTGAACTCGCCAGAGATTCAGGTTTTTACAATAAAATCGTATGGTGATAAAACTGAAACCAATACAGATAAAATTATTCCCTTTGATTGTACCGATAATAATGGGTCGAAATGTAAAATATTTGTAATAACCCGAAAAAAAGAAGCAAATAGAATGCAGTTTTATATTAATTATTCTGATGTAAAATTTGTTTACAACATTTATAATTAAATTGTACTATGGATTTTAGGTATCCAAAAAATGAAAAATTAAAAAGTAAAAAAACTATTGACTCCCTTTTTTCTAAAGGAAAATCGGTTTCAAAATATCCGTTGCGCTTAGTTTTTGCCCCGTTAGAAACAGAAACAGATAAATTAAAATTTGGCGTATCGGTATCTAAAAAGCATTTTAAAAATGCGGTGGATCGCAACTATTATAAGCGCGTTTTGCGAGAATGTTACCGATTGAACAAACATATAATTCATGAAAATTTGTCAAAAAAATATGCTATTCTATTTTTTTATCAAACCAAAGAGCGACTTACCTATAGTGAAATAAATGAAAAAACCATTTTGTTATTTGAAAAATGGGTTAAATTTATTGGTGAAGAAAATTAATTAAAATCAAAATCTTAATTTTAAATTAATTATCCGATTAATAAAATATAGTTTAGTAAATTCGTTACCATTAATAAAAAAAGAACTTCAAAATATGCTTTTAAAATTTAAGAAAAAATATATAATTCCCATAGTTGCCTCGGGATTGCTGGTTATGTTATCCAGTTTTAAAGATGATTTTTTTGAAATCGCAAAACAAATCGAGATTTTTACTACGCTTTTTAAAACTGTTAATCAGAACTATGTAGACGAAATAAATCCGGCTGAGTTGATGAATACTGCCATAAAAAGTATGCTGGCAGAATTAGACCCCTATACAAACTATTTTAACGAGCAAGATGTTGTGAAATTCAAAATTAACAATACTGGGGAATACACAGGAATAGGCGCCATGATAACTCGAAAAGACGATAGGGTGATTATTAAGGAACCCTACAAAAATTATCCGGCTGACAAAGCTGGTCTTAAGGCAGGCGACGAAATTATACAAATAGGCGATGTTCTACTAGCAGATTATAAAGAAGATGCATCGCAACTTTTAAAAGGAGCTAAAAATACAAAAGTAGAAATAAAATATATCCGTCAGGGAAAAACCTTAACCACCCAATTAATTCTGGATGAAGTTGAAGTTAAAGCAGTTCCATTTTTTTCTAAAATTGATGACAAAACTGGATATATAGTACTATCGGCATTTAATGCAAAAACAACAAAGGAAACTAAAGAAGCTTTAGAAAAGTTGAAAGCAACTGGAGCGGAAAAAATAATACTTGATTTGAGAGGTAATCCTGGTGGCTTGTTAAACGAAGCTGTAAACGTATGCAATTTATTTGTGGCAAAAGGCGAAACTATTGTAACTACAAAATCGAAAAATGAAAAATACAACACTACTTACAAAACAAACAGGGAACCTGTAGATTTAGATATTCCGCTTGCTATAATTGTAGATGGGAAAAGTGCATCGGCGTCTGAAATAGTATCTGGTGCTTTGCAAGATCTTGATAGAGCAGTAATAATTGGTTGCAGAAGTTTTGGAAAAGGATTGGTTCAAAGACCTATTGATATGACTTATGGAACTCAAGTTAAAGTAACAATATCGAGATATTTTACACCTTCAGGAAGATGTATTCAAGCGCTAGACTATTGGCACAAAGATAAAGATGGAAAGGCAGTGCGAACAGATGCATCTAAATATAATGCATTTAAAACTAAAAAAGGAAGAACTGTTTATGATGGTGGAGGAATTCTACCCGATGTTGAGCTACCAGATTCAAAATTAAGTACGATTGCAGATTTTCTTCAAAAAAATGATGGAATATTTAATTATGTAACGAATTATTATTATAAAAATCCGACTTTGAATGACAAAATTCCAACAATAACCGACTCTGACTATGCAGATTTTAAAGCTTTTTTGAAAAAAGAAAAAATAAATTTTGATACCGAAACAGAACTTGCATTAAAAAATACACTCGAAAAAGCAAAAAAAGAAAAAATTAATGAAGCAATTCAAGCGCAATATGATGCCTTATTTATAGCCATTCAAAAAAGTGAAGAAGTGCTATTGGATAAAAATCAAAAGGAAATTAAAAAATTAATATTAGAAGAAATTATAAAAAGATACCAATATAAAGAAGGCTTATATCAATATTACATAAAAAATAATCCTGAAATTGCAAAGGCAAAAGAAATTTTGGCAAATATTACCGAATATAATAAAATTTTACAATAATTATGTTGCGCTATTTCAAAATTATAATAGTAATGGCTTTCGGATTTGTTCATGCTCAGGAAGAGGCAGTTCACTCGGCTTATTTTGAATTTGATAAATTTTCATTAGACGATAAACAAAGTAAAGAAATTATTGATTTTATTAAAAATACCGATTCAACACGAATAGAATCTGTTCAAATTTTTGGTTACACTGATGATGTAGGTAAAGATGCCTATAATTTTAAATTATCTACAAATAGAGCAAGTACAATTCAAAACAAACTGGTAGAAAGTGGCATAAAAAGTAAAATTATTGTTACTATAGAAGGCAAAGGACGAATACTTATAGATGATGATATTGTTACAAATTTGCCCGAAAAACGATCTAAGAATCGGCGTGTAGATGTAGTTTTAAACTTAAAAGAATTACCAAAACTTCAACTTCCAGGATTTTACAATATGATTCAAAAAAATCATATTGTGGGAGATCACATCTACTTAGAAAATATTTTATTTGACAAAGGAAGTAGCCATCTCATGAATAAGGCAAAAACGGAACTCGATAAAGTAGCGTTGTTATGTTTGCGATTTAAAAATTTAGAATTTGAAATTCAAGGTCATGTGTGTTGTACACCCCCAAACCAAAGAGAAGCCATCGATAAAGACACCAAAAAAAGGCAATTATCTATTAATAGAGCTCAATCTGTTTATAAATATTTGATTTTTAGGAGAGTTCCAAAAAACAGAATGACTTTTAAAGGATATGGAAATACGGTACCGCTAGGAAAAGAGCCAGAATATGACCGACGAGTTGAGCTTGTAATAACTAAAATATAGTCAGATTATTAGAGTTTTTTCATTTCAATATGCTCAATATCATCTTCTAAATAAACCGCACTGGTTTTAACAAACCCATGACTTTCATAAAATTTTTGAAGGTATAACTGTGCCGAAATTGTAATTTTTGTTGTTTTAAAATGCGTTTTAATACTTGCAATTGCTACTTGCATCATCTCGTGACCTAACTTTTTATCTCGGTGATCTATAGTAACAACTACGCGACCTATCGATGCGTTTTCAAAATAGTCACCCGCATCAAACAATCTACAATAAGCAACTATTTCGCCATCATAATCTCCTACAAGATGCAACGCTTTTTTGTCCTTACCATCTAAATCCTGATATACACAGTTTTGCTCAACCACAAAAACCAAGGAACGCAATTGCAACAAATTGTATAACTCAAAAAGTGTGAGTTCGGTAAATTGTTTTAGTTTCCAAGTAATTTGTGAACTCATCGTTGTATATTATTTATTTTTTTAAAAAATGATTTAATAAAAAAGTAGTAGATGAATCATGCAGATTTATCGTTTTAGTTTCAATTTCCGATAAAATAGAATTAGCTAATTGCTTGCCAAGTTCAACTCCCCATTGATCGTAACTAAAAATATTCCAGATAATGCCTTGAACAAAAATTTTATTTTCATACATTGCTACTAACGAACCTAGAGTTTCTGGAGTAAGTTTCTGAATCAAAATAGTATTTGTGGGTTTGTTACCATTAAAAACTTTAAATGGAAGCAAAAAACTAGCGGTATCTTTTGTAATATTTTGCGATTCAAATTCCTTTTGAACTTGTTGTGCAGTTTTCCCGTTTAACAAAGCTTCGGTTTGAGCAAAAAAATTGGACATTAATTTGTTGTGATGATCAGCATTACCATATAAAGGTTCTACAAATCCAATAAAATCAGTAGGGATAAGTTTTGTGCCTTGATGAATCAACTGAAAAAAAGCGTGTTGCGAATTAGTTCCTGGCTCGCCCCAAATAATTGTTCCCGTTTGATAGTTCACTGGTTTTCCATCACGACCAATACTTTTACCACTACTCTCCATAATACCTTGTTGCAAATAAGGTGCTAATTTTTGTAAATATTGGGTATATGGAATGATGGCTTCGCTTTCGGCTTCAAAAAAATTATTATACCATATACTAATTAATGCTAAGATTACAGGTATATTTTTATCAAAATTTTCATTTTTAAAATGTTCATCCATCGCATTAGCTCCTTTTAATAAATCATTAAAATTTTCAAAACCAACGGCTAAACTTATTGATAATCCTACTGCAGACCAAAGTGAAAATCTTCCTCCAACCCAATCCCACATTGGGAAAATATTATTTTCATGAATTCCAAAATCGGTTACTTTTTTTATATTAGTAGAAACCGCTACAAAATGTTTTGCAACATCCTCTTGCTTCGCAGATTGTAAAAACCAACTTCTTATAGTTTCAGAATTTGTAAGTGTTTCTTGAGTAGTAAATGTTTTTGATACTATCACAAAAAGAGTAGTCTCTGGATTTAATTTTTTTATTATTTCATTTACGTGATCTCCATCTACATTGGATACAAAATGCAAATTAAGATGATTTTTATAAAATTGTAATGCCTCGACAACCATTACCGGTCCTAAATCTGAACCACCAATTCCGATATTTACAACATCGGTAAAAGGTTTTCCTGTAAATCCTTTTCTGTCTCCAGATATTATTTGATTTGAGAAAATTTCAATACTTTTTTTAACATCATATATTTCTGGAATTATATTTTTTCCGTCAACCAAAACCGTAGCGTCTGCCTTTGCTCGCAATGAAGTATGAAGCACTGCTCTATTTTCGGTTTTGTTTATATTTTCTCCATTAAAATAAGATTGAATTGCTGCCTTTAAATCAACTTCTGTCGCTAGTTTTTCTAACAAATTTAAAGTTTCGCTAGTGATGTTATTTTTAGAAAAATCTACAACAAAATCGTTCCATTGAATATGAAAATTTCCAGCTCTATTACTATCATTTTGAAACATTTCCTTTATAGAATTGTTTTTCATTTTTTCAAAATGAATTTGAAGATCGTGCCAAGCTACTGTTTGAGTTGGGTTTATAGTTTTTAAAGCCATTTTATTTTATTTAAAATGTAAATTTACAATTAATGTTTTAAAGTGAGTTTGCTAAAGCAATATAACAAGTGACAATTTTTATACTTTGAATTTTGAAGCCAATACACTGTCTAATTCGCGTTTTAAGAATTGAGTTTCAGACTTAAATCTTTTAAGATTTTTATTCTCCATAAGTTGAGAATTTGGTAATTTTAACTTTAAAGCATCTACTTGTTCGCCATTTTTCCAAAATCTATAACATACATGCGGACCACTTGCTAGACCTGTACTCCCAACTTTTCCTATGGTTTCTCCTTGTTTTACACGTTGCCCACGTTTTACGAGAATTTTTGACATGTGCAAATATTGAGTTTCATAGGTTTTGTCGTGTTTTATTTTTACAAAATTTCCGTTTCCTGTCGAATATCCTGCTTGCTCTACAACTCCTGATGCCGTTGTCATTATCGGAGTACCAGTCGGCGCTGCATAATCGGTTCCTTTATGTGCCTTCCACTCTAGCTGTACGGGATGAAACCTATTTTTAGAAAAATGTGACGTAATATTTATAAATTTCAATGGTGCTTTTAGGAAAAAATTCTTAAGTGCTTTTCCTTGATCATCATAATAATCTATTTTACCATTTTTTTCTTGTTTAAAGGGAAAAGCATAAATTTTATCTCCTTTATATTCAAAATATGCAGCTCTTAAACTATCAATTCCGTCATAGAGTGTATCGTTTATATATCTTTCGGTAAAGCTTAAGGCAAATTTATCTCCCTTTTTAAGTTTAAAAAAATCTATAGACCAAGCATAAACTTTCATTAATTTTTTTGTTAATGATGCGTCAATATGTTCTTTTTTGAATGTTGAGGCTAATGAACCATTAAGGCGTCCAGCAAATGTTTTAACTTTAAATGTTAATGGTCTCGATCTTTTAAATCCAACTATTGAATCTGTCAGGTCAACTAAGTAATATTCCAACCGATTGGGTTGATAAATTAAATATTGAAGCTTATTATATTTGTCTTTTGAACGAAGGGTTATATATGGTTTTTTAAATCGAACATTTGTAGAAAATGAATCTTTAATAATTTTAATAATTGTTGCTACTTTTTTACCATTTAAATTTTGTTTTTTTAAAATTTTCTCAAAAGTATCCTGACTTTGAATGGTATCATATTGAACGTTGAAATTATCATATTTAAAACCAAAATCAATTATAGGTTTTTGAGGTTCAATATTTTCTATAACAAAAACTTCCTCCTGCTGATTACACGAAAATAAAATTAAAAGTAACAATAAAGGAAGGATTATTTTTCTCAAAAGCAAACGATGTTTTCGTATAATTACGATTTAACGTTGCAATTTAGGGCAGATAAAGTTTTAATTGAAATTTAATTAGAAATTTTAACAATCTTTTCCCCAATTTTTAAGTTCATCATCTGACCACAGTTGTGGGAAAAAAATTCGTCTTTGGTACATGGGATGCATATATTTTTTCCAGTCGCTTCCACCTGTTGCCTCTGCCAAGCCACTTCCGCTTTCGATATATTTTTTAGCAGCATTTAAATGTCCCATAACCCAAGTAATATTTACGGTTTTATCATAATGACGCATTGCGACAATTAATTCTGGATTTTGTTTGTCAACTTCGGGAAGTTGGGTGTATTTCTGCCAGATATTTGCTGTATTATATTTTTCCATATCGCGCAGAAATTCAGATTTATATTTTCGCTCAAACTCTTGAATAAGGTAACTTTTTTCTCCTGTTTTATAGTCTTTTCCTGCAGCTTGCCAATATAAATGTTCAAAAGCGTGTGTGTAAGGGGTGTTTCTGTCTATGGTTGCTCTAAATCTGTAATCAATAAGATTAATCAAATCTGTTGATGCAAATTCTATTGTTCTGTACTGAGCGCTTTGAAAGCCACTTGCTGGAGTTAGTGTGTTTCTAAATTTCATATACTGTTCTACTTCCATGCCATCGCCCATAATATCAAATGAGGTCGTTAACATATCAAAATAGCGACTTATTCGCATAATTCGTTCGGTAAAAAATTTAGTGTTTGGTTTTTCTGATTCGCATATTTGATTTATTTCCCAAAGTATCATTTTAAACAATAATTCTGTTACTTGATGATACATAATAAAAACCATTTCGTCAGGTAAAATGGTTCTTTGTGTTTGTAGATTTAGTAAAGCGTCTGTTTGTATATAATCCCAGTATGTTATTGGTTTTGAATATAATAAACCTTCTAAATGTGTTTCTGTTTTTTGATGTATTAAATCGAATTTATGTTCTAATTTTTCAAGGATTTGAGTTGATATTTTGAGGCTCATTTTTAATCTGCTTTTATAGTAAATGAATTTTTAAGTCCCTTAAACGACTCTAAATCAGCCTTTATAGACCCAACTGCAAGATTTGCTTTTATTCTAACAGGCAATTTATTATCATCATCTGAAATCCAAACTGTTAAACTTTCTTGCTCTTTAAAAACTCTTCCCGATTGAACTAATGGCTTAAAAATCATAGTTGGAATAGTTCCAAATTTAGTATCTAAATCTTCATCACCAATATATTTTAATTTGAACTTTGTAGATTCTTCATCAAAAAACATATCTACAACTATAGATTCTCCAACTTTTAGCTTGTTTATATTTGGATGATTTCTTAAATAATAAAAGGTTGAAATTATATCTTGAATATTCTCAGAAGTATTAAATGTTTTCTCATTATTATTTTTATAATCTTTAACTAATATGGTATTTTTGTCTTGATTAAAAAATCCTTCTTGATTTTTTGTGTAACCGCCTTCATCTATTTGTCTTACATATTGATATGGCTTTCCTGTTATTTTATCAAAATAGCTTTCATAATTGTCATTTACTTTAAAAAACATACGCGACATACCTGTTGTGTAACCAGTTCCAACTGCATGAAATACTTTTTTGTTTTTTATAGTTGCTTCTTTAACCTCGAGTGTAGCATAACCCGCTGTTACAATTCCGTAATGGATTCTAAATTTAAACCATTCGCCCACATCATAAGCAGGATCTCTTTGAGTGTCAAAACTTACAGTTATAAAAAATATTGCTAGGACTATTATTTTTTTCATTTTATTGTTGTGTTAACTTGATTTTACAACTGTATTACAATATCTGTTCCAAATATATAAAACAAAAAAACCCAATCAAATTAATGATTGAGTTTTTATGCTATTAACCAACCAAAAAAACTATAAATTATAAAAATCTACATAAAAAAACTCGGGAAACCACTCCTCTATTTTTATTGATACAAATGTAATATTGTTATTTGTATTATTCGCAAAGAAAATTCAACTTTAACATATATTTATAAGAAATGTTGTTACTATAACGATTTCTTTTAATAATAACTTAACATAACATAAATAAAACACCATTAATAAGTTCTGATTTGTATGATTTGAAATACAAGACTTATAAAAAATTATGTTCTAAAATCACTAAATTGAAAACATTAACCCAAATGGTATATAATTTTTCCAGGAACAATGATTATATTTTTAGGTGTTGTTCCTGCTAATTGCACAATCGTTCTTTCGTCTGCCAATACAATTTCTTGAATTTGCTATTTTGTTAAATCTAATGGTAATTTTAAGGTAAAAACGCATTTGACTTTTTTAAATTGTAATCATTAAAAATTTTACATCAATCTAATTGAATGCTTTTCTTAACGACTTAACGCAACAAATTAGGATAAAAATAGGCACATTTTAAAAATTTACTTTATGCTTTGTATTCATAAATGTAAAAAGGTTGCCATTTCTGACAACCTTTTACTTTAACAAATTATTTTACTACTTATCTTTTAATCATTCTTAAAGATTGAATAGTATCATCTTGAGAAATAATTATATTGTATATTCCCGAGGGCATAGTATCTCCAAATTGGTAATCCTTAATTTCTGAGACAGAAAATTCTTTGCTCAACAATTGTTTTCCAATCATATCATAAATAACTACAGATATAGTTGAGTTACTACTTGATCTTAAATCTAAATTAAATGATGTATTATATGGATTTGGATAAGCACTAGCTTTAAATGTTTGATTATCCAAAGTATAACCAACTTTTACAAATCCCGGAGCAGAACCAAGAGTAAAAATTGTACAACTGTCTCCGTATGGTAAATACGTATCATTTGTGTTTTTTACTGCTACCTCAACTGTATATGCCGTTCCGTTAGAATAATCTGTTACCGTATTAAAGTTAAACACTCTTAACAATTTATCAATAATTTGAACTGAATTTGTAGTTTGATTGGTTACTTTAAATCTATATCCTTTTGCAGCACTAACAATGTTTGCATATATATTTGTGTTAGAAGTGCTTAAGGTAATACCGCATTGTGAAGATGCAACACTTGTAAATGCTGTGGGTGTTGTAACTGTACAAGATGCGCCATAAGCTTCCCATATATTATTTCTTTTTACAGCAACTTGAATTGAATAAGAGGTGCTGTAAGCAAAATTTGAAAGCGTATTTAAATATAAATTTCTCAAAACATAATCTTTAATAACAACACTGTTACTAGCAAGATTTGTTACTTTAAAACGATATCCTTGTGCACCAGCAACTAAGTTTGCATACACAATACTGTTATAGCTGTCTAAAGTTGCTCCACATTGGGCTGGAGAAATATTTGTAACTCCATTTTCATTATTTATAAAGGTAACAGCAAGAGTAGAATTGCTAGTACAACCATTAAGAGTCTGTGTAGCATAGTAAGTACTACCAGAAGTTAGCACAAAATTTGAAGCTAACGGATTTACTGCAGCCTGAGCATTTGCAATGGTTTGATACCAAACAACCGAAGTTCCTGAAACAGCTAAATTACTAATTAAAACAGGATTAGATGTGTTAAACACTTGAGAAGCATTTCCTGTTGGGGCTGCTGTAGTATTTACAACAACTTGTAAAGTTGTAGTTGAAGCACATTGACCAGCTGTTGGTGTAAATGTGTAGGTTGTTGTTGCCAAATTGTTGACAGCTGGCGACCATGTTCCAACAATACCATTATTAGATGTCAATGGTAAAACTATGTTTCCACCAGCACAAATTGGGCTAATTGCGGTAAATGTTGGTGTTACTGGGTTACTGATGGTTAAATTCAATTTCTGAGTTACGCAATTGGTAGTTGAGCCTGTATAAATACCAGACGTTGTGTAGGTTTGACCGTTATTGCTCCATCTGTAAGTTCCGCAAGCAGTAACTGCTGTTATATTATCTGTTGTTGGAGTGATTGTCAAGGTTAACTTTTCTGTTATGCAATTGCTCGTAGATCCTGTATATGTTCCAGAAGCTGTGTACGTTTGACCATTATTTGCCCAAGTGTAAGTTCCGCAAGCTGATGTTGTTGTAACATTATCTGTTGCAGTAGATACAAATGATGCACTAATTGTATGTGCAGCTGTAACATTGCTAAAAGTATAGGTTCCAACAGCACCAACAGAAACTCCATCTACCAATACAGATGAAATTGCATAACAAGTATTTGCAGTAATTGTATAAGTTTGACTTCCACCAGCAGCTACTGCCGTTATTCCAATTGGAGAAACAGTACCATTTGAACCAGTGCTTGCTGTTATTGTATTTGATGATACTGCTGGGTCTGTTACTGTATAAGATCCTGTAGCTGTTAAACCAGCTGCATCGGTTACAGTAACAGAATAAGTACCCGCAGATAAAGCGCTAATAGAAGTAGTTGTTGCTACATTACTCCAAACATAATTGTAACCATTTTTGGTATAATTTATTGTGATGTAGGCACCATCTATAGTAGCATCAATACCAGGATCGTCCATAGTTTCCGAAAATTGAAGGTCTATAGTTCCACCTGCGACAGGAAATCCAGAAAGATTTATTGCAGGGTTTGGTGAGATTATTCCGCCACCATTTTCAACTACAAGTTGCGTAGCTGCTAGAGTGTAAGCTCCACTAAGATAAACACGCACTTCATTCCCAAAAGAACCGTTGATTGCATTGACATTGGTTAGATTCAAGGTAGCCGAATTTATAACTGTCCCTGCTGGTAATGCTGGAACAGTAATTGTGGCAACAGTAATTGGCGTATTCACAGGTGAACCCGTTGAATTATATGGTGCCCCCGGAAATGTATTTTGCGCATTGTAATTGAAACTTATGGCACCCCCAGAAGGTGCAGAAGTTGCTGTACCATCGGAACCGCCAGTAGTTGTGGTATTAGTACCTGTTACGTTTGCTAAAAGTGCAGGAAAAATGCTGAAATTTACATTAGAAATATCAAAAAAGATATTACCTAATGACATTACCTTAATTCTTGCTGTAGATGTATTAACGTTTGGCCAGGTAATTACTTCAGTTCCGTCATTTGCTGTAGTGGCAAGCAGAGTTGTGGGAAATGTTTGTCCTCCATCTGTAGAAAGCATAATTGCAACATTTGGTGTTGCAACATCGGTACCGTTTACGCTCCAAGTAATGGCTTTTGTAGATCCAGCACTATAAATACCTGATAAATTTGTAGTTTCTAGAAATGGTCCAATGGCGCCATCTACAGTTACATTTACAACTGCATTTGATACACCTCCACCATTAGCATTGTTGTCACGAACGGTAAAAGAATGAGTTGTAACAACTCCTACTGATGGTAATTTATCACCTACGCCATAATTAGAACCGTCAAGAATTCTCGCTAGAGTAGGATAAATTCGAGTCGGCGAGCTAGAAACAGCATAGGTTCTAAAAAAAGGTGGTTGTGCTGTATCTGCTAATGTGCTTGAGGTTGGAGTTATTGTACCGATATTTGTTCCTTCCCAACAATAAGAAAGTGAATCGCCATTTGCATCTGTTGCGCTTCCAGTCAAGGCGAATGGCGTTGATTTTGGAATTGTGTAAGATCCAGGAACAACTACTACTGGTGCAGTATTTCCAGTTGAAGTAACCACACCACAACTTATTGTACCCATAAATACAAATGCCTGTTCGTAATTTGCTTGGTGAAATTGTAATATTGGTCCCATTTGGCTAGAAGTAAAATAATCATCTGTTCCACAGGTAAAACCATAACTCATTATAGTTGCTCCTGCACCCGGTTCTACAGAAGTATCTGCACTTCGGGTTGTACATACGGGAATGCTACTGTTGTACGAATGTGTCATCCCGAATTGATGCCCCATTTCGTGGTAGACTAATTGATCCATAAAAACCTGACTGTAAGAATTTAAATCTCCTTCGCCAGATACTCCTTTTCCTTTACGAGTGTCGCTGCAAACAGATTCCAACGATGCGACTCCACCACCAGAAGTTCCAACATATCCCCAAACATGTCCAATATCATAATTAGCCACACCAATAACACTATTGCAATTATCACGGTTTTGATTTAGCATCGTAACCTGATTGTCATTATCATAAGGGTCGGTAGCAGCATTTGTATAAATTAAATTAGTTCCGCTTACTAATATAAAGTCAACCGAAAGTTCGTTTCTGTAAAATGCTTTAATCCTATTTACGTAAGCGACAACAGCGGCAAATCCGCTCGATACAGTACCACCATTATGCGCCACGAATTCTGCATCTGCAGCCATAGCCAGTCTGAAAGTAGTAAGCTCTGAACCTACACTTGAAGCCACACTGCGATGACTATTGTGAGTGTGTGGAATTTCTTTTCCTAAATCTTCTGGATCTAGCTGGCATGAACTTTTTTTTGGCCCGTCTGGTACAATAACATCTTTTGTAAAATAATTAAAATAGATATTGCTCTTTTCTGTAGTGTAAGATTCAAAATAAACTGCATCATTCACAACATTCAAAATTACAGCATTAAATCCTAATGATGTAAGACTCAATCGAATTACAGATTTCTTATCTCTTGTTCCATTACCAGTATATGTCTTAATATCTGGATTTTGTGCAGCAATTTCAGGAGATAAAGTCGGAGATTCTACCATATTAAAAATTTCAACAGATCCATCGGGCATTGGAATTTCTAAAGGAAGGGTAATGCCATTGTTTTTAAATTCCATAGGTGCATTTTGGAGATAAGCCCGCATGGCAATTTCATCTAATTTAAAGACACTAAATTTTTTGATGTTTTTTGTTACTGGTTTTGCTTTTTCCAACTCTTGTGAACTAGCATTATCGAAGAATTTCTTTTGAGCAAATATTCCCGTACTAATTAAAAACACAAAAAAGGACATTAGATAAAGTTTTTTCATTTTGATATAATTAAATTTATGAGTTATATATTATAATTGTAAGATTCTTTTAAAAGCAATAATACCAATAATTTAGATATTACTAGTGATTGATGTGGGTACAATTTGGGGTACAACAGCATATAATAAGGTAAAACGGTATATGTTTTGTACTTTTACATTTATAAAACAAGTGTTAATGAAAAAAATATTGATAATTATTACATTTCTAATATTCTACACAAATAGTATAAAAGCCCAAGATTTTTTTAAAACTGAATTAAAGAAGAGCAATCCGGCACCAATAGATTGTTTGTTTTCAAAATCTGAAAGACTCAGACTTCATAAAGCTTATCTAAACAAATCAAAAATTACTAAAAATGTCAAACATCAATTGTTTGGTTATTTATACTTGTATAGTGACTACAAAAATAATAGCGATTATATAAACCTGAGTGAAGTAATGATTCAAGCAGAAAACATAGCCGAAAAGTCGAGAAACTTAACTTGGCTAGGAGAAGTAGCGTTGTATCGCGGTGCTATTTACGATTTGAATAATAAGCAATCAGAAGCATTAAAGATGTATGAACAGAGTTTGAAATATTGTACAGCATCAAAAGACAGTATTTGTATTGCCGAAAGTCTTGAGCAGATAAGTGCTATATACGGAGATCAAAGAGATTTTGAAAAAGCAACTTCCTATTTTAATAAATCTTTATCAATCTTTAAAAAATACAAATTAGCACGATCTGTTGCAATTGCCTATAATAACTATAGTAATACGTTGAGTTATTTTAAAAAATATGCACTTGCTGCTAAGTATATAGACAGTTCACTTGCAATTACAATTGATTTAAAAGACGTTTATTCTCAAATAAGCCGAATGCATAATAAAGGCTTATTATATATAGATATGGGTGAATACGACAAGGCTTTGGTTATTTTTAATAACAATCAAACCATTATTAAAAAAAATAATTGGAAAGATCGTTTGATGAACAACGAATTTGGGCTTTTTAGGTCTTACAAAATGAAAGGAAATTACCAACTTGCTCTAGAACACCTTATTGAGTACGATTTTCTGCTTGATAGTTTAAATGGTGCAGATGTTAAAACAAAAATTACTGACCTTGAAACAAAATACAAATATCAGAAGAAAGAACTCAACTATAAAAATAACCGTCTAAGCCTAACAATCGCTAGACAAAAAATAGAAAGACACATCTGGATTATATCTTTTTTGTCCGTTTTTATAGTATTTGGTTTGTGGTTGTGGAGGCGACAGATTTTAGTGACTAAATCTGAATTGTTTCAAAAACATTTAGATTTAACAAACCTAACAAACTTGCTAATCCAAAAAAATAATATGATTCAAACTTTAGAAAATAAATCTAAAAATCAGAAGAATCTAATTTCAGAAGATTTTGAATTACAAAACCAGCGTATTTTAACCGATTCTGATTGGGCAAATTTTAAAAACTATTTTGAAAAAGCATATCCCGGATTTATCAATAGCATTCGCAATAGATATCCTACAATTACTCAAGGCGAAGAGCGACTTTTTCTTTGTTTGAAGATTAATTTAAAAAGTGATGAAATAGCAACTATGCTAGGAATTTCAACAGATAGTGTCAAGAAAAGCAGAAATCGATTAAGAAAAAGGTTGAATTTGAATGAAAAAGAAGACTTGAAGGCTTTTGTATTGAATTTCAATAAAACATAATTGATAACTTTACTAAATTCTATTTAATAGTTATAAAAGAATTTAAAATAATTCTAACACACACCACTCTGTTTTAGATTATTAATACTTCAATTGCTAATTAAAAGAAGCAAAAATACCAACTGATCTTATGGCGCGACATGACAGAGAAGTTTAAAAACAAAATTTCTCGGTGCGTTACAAAATTGGAACTTCAATTTATCATTATTATTCTGAAATCGCTAAATTTAAATATGGCGATTTACTTACCGATAAAGAATTTGAGATTCTAAATTATTTTGACAAATTAAAATCGACAAAAGAAATAGCTGAAAAATTAAATTGTAGTCCGTTTACGGTTGGTAATCACAAAAAGAATTTACACCCAAAGTTTGATACCTCGAGTATGACCCCTCCTAAAATCACTTGACACATTTTGTTATTAATTACTAAATTTTATGTCAACTAATTAATAATTTTTCTAGGAACAATGATTGTATTTTTAGGAGTTGTTCCTGCCAATTGCGCAATTGTTCTTTCATCTGCCATCACAATTTCTTGAATTTGCTCTTTTGTTAAATCAAGTGGTAATTTTAATGTAAAAACGCATTTGACTTTTTTAAATTGTAATCATTAAAAATTTTACATCAATCTACATTGAATGCTTATCTTAACGACTTAACGCAACAAATTAGCATAAAAATAGGCACATTTTAAAAATTTACTTTATGCTTTGTATTCATAAATGTAAAAAGGTTGCCATTTCTGACAACCTTTTACCCCAACTATTAAAAAAAAATTACCACAAATTTATTTTAATATTATTTATGAACAATTTTTACAATTTTCATAACTCCTTCAGAAATTATTTTTACTAAATAAGTTCCTGTTGGATAATTAGTAAAATCAAACTGAACACTATTAGAATTAAATTTTTGAGAGTTCAATTTTTGACCCAAAACATTGGTAATCTCAATATTAGTTATCGTTTTGTTGTAAACAAAATTCACAATTCCGTTTGTCGGATTTGGGTAATAGCTAAAGTTTGAACTATCAAAAACTTCATTTCCTAACATGTTAATCATCACCATAAACGGTGTGCTTCTACAAGATCCATTAGTTGCTACAGCATAATATGTTGACGCTGTTGTAATAGGAGTTGAGTTTTGCAGTGGATTATTGCCCGTCAATCCATCTGCTTCAGATAAATACCAAGTTACAGTGGTTGGAGTAACAACAATATCTGCCAGAGTTGCTGTATCTGGAATACTTTGAGTAGCATTTCCTGTAACAGTTGGTATATTATTTATTGTTAAATTTAACTTTTCAGTAATACAATTGGTTGTTGTGCCAGTGTAAATTCCAGAAGTGGTGTACGTTTGTTCAGTATTTGACCAAAAGTAACTTCCACAGCTTGAAATAGTCGTAACGTTATCAGTTGCTGGTGTGATGGTTAAATCTAACTTTTCAGTAACACAATTGGTTGTAGTGCCAGTGTAAATACCAGAAGTGGTGTACGTTGTACCGTTATTTGCCCAAGTGTAAGTTCCACAAGCAGTTTGAGTTGTAACATTATCAGAACTTGGCGTGATTGTCAAATTCAACTTTTCAGTTACACAATTGGTTGTAGTGCCGGTGTAAATACCAGAATTGGTGTACGTTTGCTCATTATTTGACCAAAAGTAACTTCCACAACTTGAAATAGTTGTAACATTATCAGTTGCTGGTGTGATGGTTAAATCTAACTTTTCAGTAACACAATTGGTTGTAGTGCCAGTGTAAATACCAGAAGTGGTGTACGTATTTCCATTGTTTGCCCAAGTGTAAGTTCCACAAGCAGATTGAGTTGTAACATTATCAGTTGCAGCATTTATTGTTACGGCTACAGGTATTCTTGAACTTTCGCAACTGTCGATTGTTTGCGATACATAAATAGTGCCATTTACTAAAGCTATATCAGTAGTTAAAGCAACAGTATCAGTGTCAAATTCATACCATTTTAAGTTAGTACCTGTCGCTGATAAATCAGCAACAGTTGCTCCATCGCAAAAAGTTTGTGTTGCAGTTGGTCTTGTTACAATTGCTCTTCCTCTACCATTAACTTTATTCCAACCTTGTGCTGGTGGATACTCGCCTGCGGGAACATTTGTATTTTCGTAAATTCTTTCAGAATCAGGATCATTAATAACCCACACATTATCTGCTGCAAAATAAAACATCTCATAAGAACCTTTAATAAAACTCATTTTAGTATTAGAAATACCATTAGTAGTATAAGTTCCATTTACAAGTGGAAGAGCGTTTGAAACCACAACTGATGTAGATAAAGGAACTGTTGGAGTAGCTGTTATATTAATAGTCAGTTCTAAAACTTCGGTAACACAATTTGCTGTTTCACCTGTATAAGTTCCTGATTCTGTATAAGTATTTCCATTCCAAGTATATTCGTTACAAGCAGTAACTGTCGTAACATGATTAGAAATTGGTGTAATGCTTACTATTACTGGAACTCTCACACTTGGGCAGTTGTTTTCTGTTCTCGACACATAATAGGTACCTGCAACCAACTCGGTAGTATCAGTTATTGGGTCTCCGCCAGTAGCTACATCAAACCATTCTCTGTTAGTTCCAAAAACAACAAGTGCAGTTGTAGTTGAACCTGAACAAACAGTTTGAGCTGATATTGGTCGCGTAATTGTTGGACTTGGACTTCCATCATTGCTTTGCCAATTATTTGTTGGTGGATATTCAGAATTTGCAGTATAAGTAATTTCATTATAAAAAAGCACTACGCCAGCTACTTCATCTCTTAAAACCCATCTGTTGTCATCATTATTAAATGAAATTTTATAACCTGTTTTTGTAAATACTTTTCTAAGACCTACAAATCCATCTTCATTATATGAACCATTTACTGCCGCTGATGCATCAGTCACAACAACTGGACCAGATAATGGAACTGTTGGCTCTTCTGTAACATTGATTGTTAAATCCAATTTTTCAGTTACGCAATTCGTAGTGTCACCAGTGTAAGTTCCTGACTCATTGTAAGTATTACCATTCCAAGTGTATGAATTACAGGCTGTAACTGATGTAAAATGATCAGTTGATGGAGTAATTGTTAATGCAAGTTTTGATGTAACACAGTCAACAGTTGTACCAGTATATGTTCCTGACGCTGTGTACGTTTGTCCATTCCAAACATAAGAATCACAAGCCGTAATCGTTGTAACATTATCTGTTGACGGAGTGACCGTTAATGCTAATTTCCAAGTAGTACATCCGTCTGTATATTCATAATTACCTGATGCTGTGTAATTAGTATTGTTAATATCCCAAAGATAGCTATCACAATGTGATTCAGTAGAGGAATAAATGGTTATTGGAGTTATTGTTAATACTAATTTCTCTGTAACACAATTGGTTGTTGAACCAGTATAAGTTCCTGATACTGTGTAAATTTGTCCGTTGTTTGCCCAAGTATAAGTACCACAAGCAGATGTATTTGTTACATGATCAGTTGATGGCGTGACAGTTAAATTTAAAGTCGAAGTAGCACATCCGTTAGTAGATGTGTACGTTCCGCTTGAAGTGTAAGTCTGATTGTTGACAGACCAAGTATAAGTATCACAAGCAGTTACAGTTTGTGTAGGAGTAGTATTTGGTGTTACAGTTAAATATAAAAAAGTAATATTACAACCACTTGTATATGAATAAGTACCACTTGTGGTATAAGTTTGATTATTTAATGACCAAGTA
>JANXVF010000038.1 GCA_025351785.1 Flavobacterium sp. | reverse complement strand
TTCAACTTCAATCCATTCGGCACGTTCATGTTTGGCTATAATTAGTTGGGCAATTCGCTCTCCGTTTTCTATTATAAAATCCTCTTGCGATAAATTTACTAAAATTACTCCAATTTCGCCACGATAATCGGCATCAACAGTCCCCGGAGAGTTTAATACTGTAATTCCTTTTTTGGCTGCTAACCCGCTTCTTGGTCTTACTTGTGCTTCGTAACCAATTGGTAATTCAATAAAAAGTCCAGTTTTTACAATCGCTCTTTCAAGTGATTTTAAAGTAATTGCTTCTAGAATATTTGCACGTAAATCCATTCCTGCCGATGCAATTGTTTCGTAATTTGGTAATTCGTGTTGTGATTTATTGATGATTTTTATGATCATTATTTTATTTTTCTTTTAATGATTCGTAACAAAGTTTCTTTTTCGCTTAGATATATAATGTAAAGAAATAATAACAACAAGGTAATTTTAATTGCATAATTTTCTCGAACACAAGGTACATAAAAAGCAATTCCTGAAAACATAATACTTACAGTAATATAACCAAATATTCGTTTCATATCGTAAGGAATTGGATATCTGTTTCGTCCTAAATAATAAGATAAAACCATCATCGATCCGTAAGCTGCAATAGTGGCAATAGCAGAGCCATAATAACTCATTATTGGTATTAACAAAAAATTTAAAAGTAAAGTAACAAAAGCTCCAACTATCGAGATATAGGCTCCAATTTTTGTTTTGTTTATCAGTTTATACCATACAGAAAGGTTTGTGTAGATGCCTAAGAAGAAATTTGCAAATACAATTAACGGAACAACTTTCATGGCTTCCCAATAGGTTTTATTATGTAGCAGAAGCAATTTTAACAAATCTGCAAAAACTATGACACCCAATGAAATAAAAGACCCAAAAACCACAAAATATTTTGTTATTGTAGCATAAGTTTGGGGAGCATTTTCATTACTTGCATGGCTAAAAAAAAAGGGTTCTATTCCTAAAGTGTATGCCGTTCTAAAAAGCACCATGAATAATCCTAATTTGTAACAAGCCGAATAAGCGCCAACTTCGGATTTTGCAATTGTGGCAGGAAGTAATTTTGCAAGTAAAATTTTATCAAAATGCTCGTTGATTGCAAATGCTAAACCAGCAATAAGAATTGGAAATCCATATAGCATCATTTTTTTCCAAAGAACTTTATCAATATTCCAATTTATTTTAAAATATTCTGGCGAAAGCACTAAAAATGTTACCAAACTTGCAATAAGATTAGCTATAAAAATATATGATACTTGAAAATCCTTAAAATAAATTTGAGCAAAAAATCCATCAGAATTTGAAACAGCTAATTTTGGTAAAAATATCAGAAAAAAGAAATTTAGAGCTAAGTTTACTACAACGTTTCCGATTTTTATAAAAGCATATTTTATAGGATTTTGATTCACTCGCAATTTTGAAAAAGGAATTACTACGAGAGCATCTAAAACTAAAATCCATACAGAATAACTTACATATTGTACATCTACATTAGTATAAAATGCAATAGTTTTTTTGAAAATTAGACCAAAAAGTAAAAAAAACATGGAACTCCAAAAAATAGAAACAGTAGTTGTAGAGATTACTTTTTTCTTATCGGTTTCAGAATTATAAAACTTAAAAAAAGCAGTTTCAAAACCGTAGGACAAAATCACATTAAAAAAAACCATATAGGCCAAAATTATAGTCAAATTGCCATAATCAGTTTTGTTAGGTAATACATTTGTGTATAACCTTACCAGAAAAAAACTTAACATTCTAGGCAAAACCATTGCTAAACCATAGATTGCTGTCTGCTTGAAAAGGTTTTTATATAAACTCAAAGTTAGTATTTTTTAAAAAAACAAAAATAAGTATTTCTTTGATTACGAAAATCCATTTTCGTCAATAGTTTTGATAAAGTGAAAGCCACGCGGAACAAAACCTTGATTATAATAAAATTTATGAGCAACAAAATTTCCTGTAAAAGCATCAAGAACTATACAAGTGCATTTTAATTCTATTGCTTTTTTATCGATATAATCGGTTAAAATTTTACCTACACCTTTTTTTCTGTAATCTGGATGAACAATAAAGTTATCAATTTCTAGGTATTTTCCTGTCCATAATTTTGTTCCAAACCAAAAACCAGATAAGCCAATACAGGTTTGTTTATCAAAAACTGCCACTTGTTTATAATTTATTTCAATCATGTCAACTAAAAATGATTTGTACCGCTGTTCTGTCATTGTGGGATACAGAAATCGTATTATTTCTATTTGATTCAACATTTCTTGAATTGTTGTCAGTTCTTTAGTTTTCAAATTATGAATTTTTGATTGGTTTTATTATGAAAGTAATTATTTTTTCTTTAAAGCAAAATAAGCAATAAAAGTGCTTATCAACATTAAAATACCGCCTAAAATAAAAGGTGCTCCAGCAAACTGAAACGGTGCGTTTTTATGAGTAAAAAAATAAAAAATACTAGACATTAAAGGAGGACCTACAATAGATGATGCACTCATTAAACTAGTTAATGTTCCTTGAATCTCGCCTTGCTCTGATGGCAAAACTGATGATGATACTTCTGCTTGAATGGCTGGTCCGGCAATTCCGCCAAGACAATAGGGTATTAAAAAAACAAACAACATCCAGCTTTGTGTTGCAAAAGCAAATAAAAATAATCCTAAAGTGTATAGTGCTAATCCAAAATAAATGCTTTTTTGATTACCAATTCTTGGATTTATCCATCGTATTAAAACTCCTTGAACTAAACCTACTAGTAATCCTATAATACCTAGTGAAATTCCGACCATTTTTTCGTCCCAACCAAATCTATAAATTGTAAAATAACTCCAATTGCTTTGTACTGCGTTTGAAGCTACATAAACTATAAAAAGCATTATTACTAATGTTGTTAATTTAGGGTATTTCTTTAAATTCAATAAAGCTCCAATTGGATTTGCTCTTTTCCAACTAAATTCTCTTCGGTTTGCTGTCGATAATGATTCTGGTAAAATAAAATAACCATAAATAAAATTTATCATGCACAATACAGCTGCTGCATAAAACGGAACTCTTGCTCCATATTGACCCAACAAACCACCAATTACTGGACCAATAATAAATCCTAAACCAAAAGCAGCGCCAATCATTCCGAAGTTTTTAGTTCTGTTTTCATTAGTACTTACATCAGCAATATAAGCTGAGGCTGTCGTGATACTAGCTCCAGTTATTCCTGCAATAAATCTGCCTACAAATAACCACCCAATAGTAGGTGCAATTGAAAGAAATAAATAATCCAATGAAAATCCTAAAAGAGAAATCAAAATTATAGGTCTACGCCCAAATTTATCGCTTAAAGCTCCAATAAAAGGGGCAAAAATAAATTGTGTAAAGGCATAAATAAAAGTGAGCCATCCTCCAAATTTTGCTGCTTCGCTAATATCGCCATGAATCAATACTTTAATTAATTTTGGAATAACCGGGATGATAATTCCCCAACCAGTTATATCTAGAAGCAAAGTAATAAATATGAATCCGATTGCAGCCTGCTTTTTATTTGACGACATAAAAAAATTGATTTAGAGAAATTGATGTTTCTAAATTTATCTAAATGCTTGTTCTATATCAGCAAGTAAATCGTCGATATCTTCAACGCCAACGCTTAATCTAACTAAATCATCGGTGATTCCAACTTCTAGTCGTTTATCTTCTGGAATTGATGCGTGTGTCATTAATGCAGGATGATTGGCTAAACTTTCAACACCACCAAGAGATTCTGCTAAAGTGAAAACTTTTAGTTTTTCTAAAAACGAAACTGCATCTTCTTTTTTTCCTGATTTAAAAGTAAAAGAAACCATTCCACCAAAATCTTTCATTTGCTTTTTAGCTATATCATGATTTGGATGATTTGGCAATCCAGGATAATATACTTTAGCTACTTCTGGATGATTACTTAAAAAATTGGCAACTTTCATTCCGTTTTCACAATGTCTTTGCACTCTTAAATGCAAGGTTTTGATTCCTCTTAAAACCAAATAACTATCCATTGGTCCAAGTGTTCCACCAGTTGCAAATTGTTTAAAATGTAATTCATCACCAAGTGCCACATCTTTAATGATTAAAGCTCCGGCAATAACATCAGAATGTCCGCCAAGGTATTTTGTTGCCGAGTGCATTACAATATCAGCACCTAAATCTAATGGTTTTTGTAAGTAAGGCGTTGCAAAAGTATTATCAACTGCAAAAAGGATTTTATGTTTTTTAGTGATTTTTGCAATTTCGGTAATATCAGCTAATTTCATCAACGGATTTGTTGGTGTTTCCGCCCAAACTAACTTGGTATTTTCATTGATTAACGATTGAAATTTATCAAAATCATTCATATCAACAAAATGAAATTTGATGCCACTATCTTTATATAATCGTGTAAATAATCTATAAGTTCCGCCATACAAATCATCCATTGCAATGATTTCGTCACCTGCTTTAAACATTCGTAACAAACAATCGGTTGCTGCTAAACCTGATGCAAATGCTAAACCTCTTGCTCCATTTTCAATCGAAGCTAAAGCATCTTCTAAAGCTTGACGCGTCGGGTTTGCCGCACGACTATATTCATAATCGCCAACAGGTTTTCCTGGACTTGTTTGTACATAAGTTGATGTTTGAAAAACTGGCGTCATCACTGCTCCGGTTACTTTTTCGTGGTGTTGTCCACCATGTATTACTTTGGTATTGAATTTCATGAGTTTTTATATTTTTACAAAGATATTTTAATTTAAATAAATTTTCTAATATTCATCATGAAACCAAGATGAATGGCTTCATGAAAATTATTGAATTCCATTGCGTCTATAATGTTTGCTAAATGAAATCCAGTGCCAGTTGTGTATTCATTATATGAAATGAATTTTCCGTTGGCATAATCTTCTTTGGTTTGATTTAAAAGTGAAAATAATAACACTTTTAGCTCCTCTACTTCTTCTTGAGTTGTTGTTTCTGTTGGTTTTGAACCGTTTTTATATTTCTCCATCATTTCTGATGAAATACTCATTGGCAAACCAGAAAGTCGGTACACCAAACCTTGTTGTGACACAATAATATGACCTAAATTCCAGACTAAATTATTGCTAAAACCTTCAGGAATTTTATTTAATTGTTGTAATGAATATCCGTCAATTATTTCAAGATATTTTTTTCTGCTGGTTTCCCAAATTTTAAATGTTGCTTGCACTTTATATTTTTTTCAAAAATACAGATTATAAGTTTCAAATGATTTTTCTTTGCAAAAAGAAATTCAATGACCGATACAATTTACTATTTAGCTTCTTGCGACACGTGCAGAAAAATCATAAAATCATTGCCGAAAAACGTAAATTTGGTTTACCACGACATAAAGCAAGACCCAATAACTATTGCTGAATTAGAGCATATGTACTCACTTTCTGGAAGTTATGAAGCTTTGTTTAGCAAAAAAGCGCAGTTGTATAAATCAATGGATTTAAAGAATAAAAACTTGACAGAAGACGATTATAAAAAATATATTTTAGAACATTACACGTTTATAAGCCGTCCTGTTTTTATAATTAGAGACAAAATTTATATCGGAAACACGCAACAAAACATGCTACAAGTAATGAAAGCATTAGAAAATGTCTAAAAGAACCTGGGCATTAATTGCCGCAACATTAGTTTCCATAATTTACGGATTGACTTTTACAATTGCCAAAGATGTAATGCCAAAATACATTGAACCTTTTGGATTTATAGTAATTCGTGTTTTTGGTGCTACCGTTTTGTTTTGGTTAGTTTCATTTTTTGGACCAAAAGAAAAAATTGCTAAGGAAGATTTTCCACGAATTATCGCAGCTGCTTTTTTTGGTGTTGCCTTAAACATGCTGACATTTTTTAAAGGTTTGAGCTACACTTCGCCAATTATGGGTGCCGTTTTAATGGTAACAACTCCAATGATTGTATTAATTCTTTCGGCAATTATTATGAAAGAACGCATGCAAAATCGCAAAATATTCGGAATAATTTTAGGATTAGCAGGAACAGTAACACTAATATTTTTTGGAGGTAAATTTGGAAAAACAATAAATGCGCCAAATGCATCATTAGGGAATTTACTTGTTTTTATAAATGCTGTTTCCTATGGATTTTATTTAATAGTTGTGAAAAAACTAATGGATAAATACAATGCGTTTACTTTTGTAAAATGGATTTACACTTTCGGATTTATACTAGTTTTACCGTTTGGCTGGAACGAATTTCATGCCATAAATTGGACAATAATTCCAACGGATATTTTCTGGAAAATTGGATTTGTAATTTTGTTTTCAACCTTTTTTACTTATTTGTTAAATTTACTTTCAATGCGCGAATTGAAGCCAACAACTGTTGCAGTATTCATTTATTTACAACCGCTTTTTGCAACAATATTTGCTGTAAGTTTAGGCAAAGACGAATTGAACTTGGTAAAATTACTTTCGGCTGTTTTAATTTTCGCTGGAGTTTATTTGGTAACGCAGAAAAGAGTAAAAAGTGAATAGTAATTAGTAAATAGCTTTTAAATCGATAAATTACTAATTACTTTTCGCTAATCACTAATCACTATTTCATATATTTGAAGCACATAAAATAAAAGAATGATACAATCAATGACTGGTTTTGGAAAAGCATCTTTGCAATTACAAACCAAAAAAATTACAGTAGAATTAAAATCACTAAACAGTAAAGGTTTAGATTTGAATACTAGAATGCCATCGGTTTACCGCGAGATGGAATTGGGTTTGCGCAATCAACTTTCACAACGATTAGAACGCGGAAAAATTGATTTTTCGTTATATATTGAAGTTACTGGCGAAGAAACATCGTCTAAAATTAATGTGCCGATTGTAAAAGGTTACATCAATCAAATGAAAGCGGTAATACCAAATGCTGATGAAACTGAATTAATGAAAATGGCAGTAAGAATGCCTGACGCACTTAAAACAGAACGCGACGAAATTGACGAAAACGAATGGAAAGAAATTCAAAAAGTCATAGATGAAGCTATAGAAAATATGGCGCAATTCCGTAAAGACGAAGGAGTTTCATTAGAAAAAGAATTCTTGCATCGCATTGCTAACATAATGACTTTGATGAACAGCGCACTAAGTTATGACAAAGAACGAATTGAAACCATTAAAACTAGATTGCGAACTGCAATAGATGAAATAAAAGTAACGGTTGACGAGAATCGTTTTGAACAAGAATTGATATTTTATTTAGAAAAATACGACATAACAGAAGAGAAGGTTCGTTTAGAAAATCACCTAAATTATTTCATAGAAACACTAGCAGGAACAGAAGCTAACGGAAGAAAATTAGGGTTTATTACTCAAGAAATGGGACGAGAAATTAATACTATGGGTTCAAAATCAAACCATTCTGAAATGCAGAAATTGGTCGTGATGATGAAAGACGAATTGGAGAAAATTAAGGAACAAGTTTTGAATGTTCTTTAGTTTAGTGAAGAGTGATTAGTGAAAAGTAATCAGTAAAAAAACAATTAAAACTAATAATTTATGGGAAGTATTAACAGCTATAAAGATTTATTAATTTGGCAAAAAGGAATTATCTTGGTGGTTAAAGTTTACAACTTAGTAAAGTCATTTCCTCAAGTAGAATTATACGCATTAACTTCTCAAATTAAACGTGCATCAGTTTCAATTCCATCAAATATCAGTGAAGGTTATGGAAGAAATACTGATAAATCATTTAGTCATTTTCTAGATATTTCTAGAGGTTCTTTATATGAAGTAGAGACACAACTTATAATTGCAAAAGAATTAGGTTTTGTTGCAGATTTTAATTCTTATAACGAAATAATGAGCTTAATAGAAGAGGAAAGTAAAATGATAAACGCCTTTTCAAGGACTTTAAAAAACTAATCACAAATTACTAATTACTCTTCACTAATCACTAATCACTAATCACTAATCACTAATTACCAAAATGAAAGGAAAATTATTGGTATTCTCAGCGCCATCTGGTTCGGGAAAAACCACTATAGTTAGGCATTTATTGGCTCAAGAAGATTTGAATTTAGAATTTTCAATTTCTTGTTCAACTCGTGAACCAAGAGGTCAAGAAGCGGATGGAAAAGATTATTATTTCATCAGTTGGGAAGAATTTAAAAAACACATCAAAGCCGAAGAGTTTGTGGAATGGGAAGAGGTTTATACCAACAACTATTACGGAACTTTAAAAAGTGAAGTTGAGCGCATTTGGGCAAAAGGCAAAAACGTAATTTTTGACATTGATGTTTCTGGCGGATTGCGAATTAAATCGAAATTTCCTCAAGAAACATTAGCCGTTTTTGTAAAACCACCGAGCGTTGACGAATTAAAACGAAGATTAAAAGAACGCTCTACAGAAACTGACGAAAAAATAAATATGCGCATCGCAAAAGCACATGTTGAATTGGCAACCGCGCCACAATTTGATAAAATAATTAAAAATTATGATTTAGATGTTGCAAAGGCAGAAGCATACGAATTGGTAAAAGATTTTATTGAAAAAAAATAATTACACAGAGCGACTCAGAGAAATTCCAAAGAGAAATAAAAAAACTACGTGGAACTCTGTGAAAAATCTTTGTGAAACTCTGTGAAACCAAAATGAAAATAGGATTATATTTCGGAACTTTCAACCCAATTCACGTTGGGCACCTAATTATTGCCAATCACATGGCAGAACATTCCGATTTAAATCAAATTTGGATGGTTGTAACGCCACACAATCCTCACAAACAGAAGAATACTTTATTAGATGATTACCAACGTTTGCATTTAGTAAATTTAGCGACTGAAGATTATCCTAAAATCAAACCTTCGGATATTGAATTCAAATTACCTCAACCCAATTATACGGTAAATACATTAGCACATTTAAAAGATAAATTTCCGCAACATGAGTTTTCATTAATAATGGGCGAAGACAATTTGAATTCACTTCACAAATGGAAAAACTACGAATACATTTTAGAAAATCATGATATTTATATTTATCCACGAATTTCCGAAACAATTGATACTGAAATAAGTTCGGTATTAAATCATCCAAGAGTTCATAAAATTGATGCTCCAATTGTAGAAATTTCTTCAACATTTATCCGCGAAAGCATCAAAAACAAAAAAAATATTCGTCCGTTATTGCCCTACAACGTTTGGGAATATGTAGATCATAATAATTTTTATAGAAAGTAAATTCTATTATTCAAAAAAAAAATTATAAATTTGATTAAACTTTTGATATTATGAGTGTTGCAACAAAAAAATTAGAACTAATTAATTGGATTTCTTCGATAGGAGACAAAAATTTAATTGATCAAATTGATAATTTTAGAAAAACTCATAAATCCTTTGACTTCAAAAAGGAAATTAAATCTGCTATTTCATCTGAAGAATTAAAACAAAAAACTACAGAATTCATAAAATCTTTGGAATGGAAGAAATAAAAATCTTCTATAAAGTTGAAGTTGAGCATTTTCTAAACAATTTAATTTACATACTTTACAAAGACGATTATTTCAGTTACATGGAAAATGCTATTGAATACAAAGACAAAATAATAGATTTTATTGATCAAAACATCCAATCATTCCCACACAAATCAACACCTTTACCTCTATTTCATTTAGGTGCTAACTATATCTTTTACAAGAGTAACCCAAGAACAACATGGTATATTTTCTTTGAAAAAGAAGAAAATCAATATCTTATTACCTACATATCTAATAATCATACAGAAATATCAAATTTTTTTAAATAAAACGTAACTTAACATTCCTTTACCACTTGTTCGTTCAATCGTTTCGTAAATTTGTACTCTAAATATTTTTACAATGAACAATTTCGAATTATACAATCCTGTCAATTATGTTTTTGGCAAAGGACAAACAGAAAAATTAGCTAAGTTAGTTCCAAAAAACGCCAAAGTTTTATTGGCTTATGGTGGCGGAAGTATCTTTAAAAATGGCGTTCACGAAGCCGTAACCTCAGCGTTAAAAGGTTTTGAAATCGTCGAATTTGGTGGCATCGAACCCAATCCAAGATTTGAAACTTTGATGAAAGCTGTTGCAATTATTCGCGAACAGAAAATCGATTTTATCTTGGCAGTTGGTGGCGGAAGTGTTATTGATGGAGTAAAATTCATTTCAGCAGCCGTAAATTTTGATGGCGATGCAGCAGATATTTTAAGAAAAAGAATTCTCTTTACCGATGTGTCTCAAGTAATTCCATTCGGAACCGTTTTAACTTTGCCTGCAACAGGTTCAGAAATGAATTCTGGTGCGGTTGTAACTATCGAAGCAACACAAGAAAAACTAACGCTTGGCGGAAGTGCGTTATTTCCAAAATTCTCTATTGTTGATCCAACTGTGATTACTTCTTTACCAAAAAGACAATTGCAAAATGGTGTTATTGATGCTTTTACACACGTTATGGAACAATATTTAACGTTTCCTCACGATGCACTTTTACAAGACAGATTTGCCGAAAGCATTTTGAAAACTTTATTAGAAGTTGGACCAAGCGTAGTTGAAAATCCTAGTGATTATAAATTAGCTTCCAATTTTGTTTGGAGCGCAACAATGGCATTAAACGGATTGATTCAAAAAGGGGTACCGAGCGATTGGGCAACACACATGATTGGTCACGAATTAACCGCTTTATACGAAATTGATCACGCAAGAACTTTAGCAATAATTCTTCCAAATTTATATAAAGTGATGTTTGAAACCAAAAAAGACAAACTAGCACAATATGGCGAAAGAGTTTGGAATATTTCTGGTAATTCAACTGATGAAATTGCACAAAAAGCAATTGAAAAAACTATTGAATTTTTCCATACTATGGGAATGAAAACCAAAATCTCTGAAAACGCAGAAAACATTGAAAAAACGGCCGATTTTATTGTAAATCGTTTCGAAGAAAGAGGTTGGAAAGGTTTAGGTGAAAAGCAAAATATCACTTTAGAAAAAGTTCGTGAAATTGTAGAAATAAGTTATTAATTGAACTGATTTCGACTTCACATATACAGTCAAAATATACACAACATTAAAGTTTAATAAAAAATAAACTAAAAGGCATTTAAGAAATAATTTCCTAAATGCCTTTTTTTAATGCTAAATCTAAATATTTATAATAACTAACATCTTTAAAACGAAACAATTCTATTTATAGTATATTGTAAACCATAATATTAAGTTAAATTTTAAGGGAGCTATTTCCAGCTATCCACTTCAAGTCCCGAAAAAATCGGGAGCTTTCCGTTTCTATCTGGGCTAACATACTTACCATAGTAAGTGCAAATTCTAACTATTGGCAAACCAAAAAAAATCAGTATTTTTGACTTCTCAAACGATATAGTAATGAATGAAAACCCAAAATTTGCAGTAATAGGTGGTGGCAGTTGGGCAACTGCAATATCAAAAATGTTATGCGTGAATCAAAAACAAATATATTGGTACATGCGTAACGAGGGTGCGATTGAACATATCAAAAAATTTAAACACAATCCTAATTATTTAAGCTCAGTAGAATTCGATTTATCTAAACTAAAACTTACTAACAATATAAACGAAGCTGTTGAAGATGCTGACTATTTAATATTTGCAATCCCATCAGCTTTTTTAAGTTCAGAATTAGAAAAACTTGAAGTTTCTCTTCAAAATAAAGTAATTTTCTCAGCTATAAAAGGAATTGTACCTGAAACTTCTCTAATTGTTGGTGAACATTTTCATAAAATTTATGCAATTCCATTTGAAAATATCGGAGTAATTACCGGACCTTGTCACGCAGAGGAAGTTGCATTAGAAAGACTTTCCTATTTAACAATTGCATGTGGTGACGCTTTAAAAGCAAAAATTGTAGCTAAATGTTTATCTGGAAATTATATCAAAGCCAAAATATCTGACGATATTATTGGAACAGAATATGCCGCTATGTTAAAAAATATTTATGCAATTGCAGCGGGAATGGCTCATGGACTTGGCTATGGAGACAATTTTCAATCAGTTTTGATGAGTAACGGCATTCGCGAGATGAAAAAATTTATACGAAAAGTTCACAAAATGAAACGGAACATTAATAATTCTGCCTATCTCGGAGATTTATTAGTTACAGGATATTCTGTTTTCTCTAGAAATAGAATGTTTGGAAACATGATAGGTAAAGGTTACACGGTAAAAAGCGCAATGATGGAAATGAGTATGGTTGCCGAAGGCTATTATGCTACAAAAAGTGCTTGGCAACTTAATCAGGAATATGGTGCAAAAACTCCAATTATTGACGCAGTTTATGAAATTTTATATCAAGGAAAGGAAGCTAAAAGTACGTTTAAAAAATTAACTGATAAATTAGATTAAGATGAGTAAAAAGTGATTAGTAATTAGTGAAGATCAGAAAAGCATAATTCACTAATCACTACTTACTAATCACTTTTTACTAAAACTACCTCACAATCACTCCATCAACAAATAAAATAGGAACTTCTTCTGTTTCGCTTTCTGTCGCAAAATTTTTCTTAAAAATAAATCTTTTATCATACAGTACATTTTCGATAAAGTAAGTTACCATAAATTCATTATTCAATTGTAAAACACTCTTTTCAATCATCTCGATTTTAACAACCGACACTGCTGGAACCTTTAAAAATGCGTGGCGCAATAACGAAGTTTTTTTCATTTCGCCGTCAAGAGTGCCGAATGCTTTAGAAACTACCATCACACTTTCTATATCAAAATCAGAATCATTAACTAAATATACATTCCAGATTTTTTCCATAAAGTCGTCACTCCATTCGTGGATTGCAGCTAGAAATACGTTTTCTACTTTTGGGATTGTTATGTCTGCTTTCATGTCATTGGGAGGAACGAAGCAATCTCTTCGTTCTTAACTAATTTTTATAATATAACTTATTTAAAAAGACATTGCTTAAGTATTTGAACACTTTTGTCATGATGATATGAGATTGCTTCGTTCGTCTCAATGACTATATACTTGATTTAAACTGCTCCAAAAATCGCACATCGTTTTCAAAAAACATTCGGATATCGCCAATTTGATATAGTAACATTGCAATACGTTCAATTCCCATTCCGAAGGCGAAACCCGAGAATTCATCAGGATTGATGTTACAATTTTTTAAAACATTAGGATCGACCATACCGCAACCTCCAATTTCTAACCAACCTGTACCTTTTGTAATTCGATAATCGGTTTCGGTTTTTAAACCCCAGTAAATATCAATCTCGGCACTTGGCTCTGTAAATGGAAAGTAGCTTGGACGCAAGCGGATTTTTGATTTCCCAAACATTTCCTTAGTAAAATATAAAAGTGTTTGTTTTAAATCGGCAAAGGAAACATCTTTATCAATATATAATCCTTCTACTTGATGGAAAATACAATGTGAACGAGATGAAATAGCTTCGTTACGAAAAACTCTTCCAGGCGAAATGGTACGAATTGGAGGTTTATTATTTTCCATGTAACGCACTTGTACAGACGATGTGTGGGTTCTAAGCAATACATCAGGACCGGTTTGAATGAAAAATGTATCTTGCATATCGCGTGCAGGATGGTATTCTGGTAAATTTAATGCGGTAAAGTTGTGCCAATCGTCTTCGATTTCTGGACCTTCAGAAACATTGAATCCAATAGTTGAAAAAATATCAATAATTTGATTTTTTACTAACGAAATTGGGTGACGAGATCCAATTGCTAAAGGTTCGCCAGGACGCGTTAAATCGCCATAAATTCCTTTTTCTACTTCTTTACTTTCAAGTTCGTCTTGAATAGTTTTTACTTTTTCTTCCGCAACGGCTTTAAGAGTATTAATAATTTGACCGAAGTCTTTTTTTTGATCGTTAGGAATATTTTTAAATTCAGTAAAAAATTCTTTAAGCAAGCCCTTGCTTCCTAAATATTTTATACGAAATTGTTCTAAAGCTTCTTTGTTTTTTTCGTTAAAGGCTTTGGCTTCTTCAATATGTTGTTTAATCTTATCTATCATCAGTCGTTCTTTGAAAATACAAACTTAGTTTATTTAAGTGATAAGTGAAAAGTAATTAGTAATTAGTGGGTAGTAAATAGTGATTAGTAGAAAAATAGTTTTGCCTTTTGTGGGCTATTTAATAATTACTGGTCTCTAGTTCCTATCTACTTTATAAGCTCTTTTTCTAAAAAATAATTAACAATTGCATCTTTCATTAAAATAGACTGTTCACCAGCTTTTAGCGCGGGTAATTCTTCTTTTATTTTGTAATGAGGCCAACCCTCTTTATCAAAAAAATTGAACTCATAATATCCATAAGGTTCAAGTAATCTACAAATTGCAATGTGCATTAAGTTTACTTTTTCGTCTTTTTGAAAGTTTTTTTTAAAATTACCCAATTCTTGAACTCCAATTAAATATATAATAGCATCTAAATCTAACTTTTCGCCATCTGCAAACTGATTAGAAAGTATTTCAACTACTTTTTCCCAACGATCTTTAAGCTGTATATCTCTTGACATTTTTTGATTTTAAAAATAGCTGATTACTAAAAATTAATTTTTTATTTTCAATTTTTATGAGTTGCAAATATAAATACATTTAAATACTTTTCTGTATTTCTATGTTTGATATTCTGCTATATTTGTCTTTTATTGCAAGCAAATTATGAGCTTTATAGATATTATTTTAGGAATTTTATTATGTTACGGGGTCTTTAAAGGTATCAAAAATGGTTTTATAATTGAATTAGCTTCACTACTTTCATTTTTTATTGGAATTTATTTTGCAGTGAAATTCTCTTCTGTAGTTGGAAATTTAATCGGACAATCAAAAACAGCTAAAATAATTGCCTTTTTGCTTACTTTTATATTAATTGTAATTGGGATTCATTTCCTTTCAAAATTACTATCGAAGGTTGCAAGCGCTTTGTTTTTGGGATTAATTAACAGACTTTTGGGAGGTATTTTTGGAGGGTTAAAAGTAGCTTTGATTCTTGGGGTAGTTTTAAACTTGATTATAAAAATTAATTTAAACAATATTTTGATATCAAAAAAAACTCAAGAAAATTCTGTGTTTGTTGACCCCATTTTAAAAACATCAGAATTTATGATGCCTGTTTTAACAGATTGGTTTTCTAATTTAAAAAAGAGTATTTAATTTTAAATCATTTAACCTTGAGGTTTTTTATCTTAATTCTTTGAATGTATTTTCCTGTATCCAACCAACAGTTTCGTCTGTCAACTGGACTTTTCTCCAACCAGCTATACTTTCTAAAATATAAACTTTTGTGCCTTCATGAAGCAACATTAAATCTTTACTCGATAATTTAGGCTCTTTTTTAAAAGCACATTTTTCGGCAAAAAGAATTGCGCCATTTTCATTCAAAACTTTATTTTTTTCATAAAATCCTGATGCTAAACTAATGAATAATAAAATTAGTGTGATAAACATAAACGAAAAGAAAACTCGCTTAAAGACTGTGGTTTGACTAAAATAATATCCAACAAAAAAAAGTAAAACCGTAAATGAAAAACCTACAGATATCCAAGCCCAAGTGTCAAAATGAAGTAGAGAAGTAAAATTTTGGATAATTTTACTAAAACCAACTTTAGGGACTATCTTTAAATCGTCAAGTGTAGTTTTGCGAGCAAAATCTAAATTTGTAAGAATTTGTGCATCGTTAGGGTCTAACTGCAATGCCTTTTCATAATTAAAAATAGCCGGGGCTACTTTATGTAATTTATAATAACAATTTCCCAGATTGAAATAAATTGCAACTGATTGTTTTCCTGATGCTAAAACCGACTCATAATTTGTAATTGCGCCCTGATAATTTTGACTTTTATACAATTGATTTCCTTTTTCAAATGCGGTTTGTGCGAAGGAAATTTGAAAAATTAAAATTAATAGTGCTAGATAATTGTTCATTAGTTTCTCTTTAAGCAATTTGTTTTTCTAAACTCGATATTATCTCTAAGGCTTTATTAAAATCTTGTTGCATTGAAGCAATGGTAGCCGGTGCATATCTCGCAATTTCACAATTTTCAGTCAAATTTATAAAATCAACAATAGTTTCGTGATTTGCATTTCGATAAGCTAAAATTTCAGATAATTTTTCTTTGCTAAAATCAAAAGTTTCGATGTTTAATTTTGCTTTCAAAAAATTATGCATTGCTTTTTCTAGCGATATATAAAAAAGCTCTTTATTATTAATTTGTTTTTTTGCTTCTGAAAGGTATTTTTTTGCCAGCCTATTAGAATTTTTAATCCGATTCCCAACAAAATCGGCATCATTTTTATCTTTTTGCTTTTTTGCAAACACTAGTGCAGGTATAGAAAATAAAGGAATAAAAAATAAAAATAAAAATAAATTAGACCCTAAAAAAGCTTCTTTGTCAATTTGAGTTAGAATTGTTTTTTGTTTGATTGAAGCAAAAATTTTATTCGAGTTTACCTCTTTAGTTTTGTCCTTAATAATTTTAGACACCGCCGCAAAGTCTGGTCCGTTTATAACATTAATATTAATTTGTGGTAAAATTATAGTTTTGTAACTTTTTGATTTTAAATCAAAATAACTAAATCGCAACGCCTTTATAGGATAATTTCCTTTGTATTGAGGAACAATAGTGTAGTTATCACTAATTGTTCCAGACATTCCACTGAGTGGTGTTTGCACATTTTCTTGATGTTGCGGTTCATACATTTCCAATGCAGGAGGAACTTCGGGCTTGGGCAAGCTAAATAATTTTAAATTCCCCTCTCCAGAAACTGCAACATTTAGCGATAGCGATTCACCACCTTTTAAGATTGTCTTGGTTGGCGTTACTTTAAAATCAAAATGACCTACTGCACCAGAAAAATTTGACGGTTTTCCTGATTCTGGCAATGCTTTTACGGTAATATTTTGTGTTCCTGAGGATAATCTTTTTTGAACTACAGAATATATTGGGTCTCCAAAAACATCTCTGCCAGATGCAACTTGAACTTGAGCTTCAAACGAAAAAGGTTCTATAGGCTTAATACCCGCCTCTAAAGGATATAATATTGCCGATCCTAATGTAGCCATTGCATAAGTTTTTCCTTTATATTGGGCTTCTACCGCTGGTCTATTTGCATCAAAAAATTGACTCCAAAATCCGTTATATTTTGGTTTTTTGATGTCGGTAATATTGCCAATTTGAATTCTAGGATCAAAATAAAGTTTGTAAACTACATGTATAGGTTCGTTTACATATGGATTTTTGTTAGAAACCTCGGCTACAATAAAACTTCCATCTCCAAAGTCTGTTCTAGCTTGAGGAGGCTGTTCATTTTGATGAAAAAATGGGTCGTCAAAAGGATCATATTGATTGTTGTTTTGATTGTTTTGATTGTTTTGGTTTTTAGAAATTGGAACTGCTTTTGTGATTTTAATTCTCAACAAACTTGTTTTGTAAACTTTCCCGCCAAATTCTATCTGAGCTTCTTTGATTGTGAATTCTCCTTGTTTTTTTGGGGTTAAATAATATTTATAACTTTTTTCAAAACCACGACGTCCATTTATATTATAATTTTGAACAAACATAAATGGTCCTTGAACCTTAAAATTGTCTAATAATTGAGGTAAAACAAAATTATCTGCATCAACATTCATCGAAAATACCAATTCGATGTTTTCATTAAGTGCATACGATTTTTTTTCTGTAGATGCCTCAAATTTAACTTGAGCTCCAACTGATAGTGAGTAAAAAATCAAAAATAATGTGACTAAATTTTTCATTTTTATTATAAAATTACCAATCTTTTTCAGCCTTAACTGGTGCTTGCACTTTTTGAGCTTTTACTTTATTCTGAACTTTTTTCTCCTCGTTATTTACTGCGTTTAATAAATTTTCTATTTTTTGTTTAGACACATCGTTTGGCTTTGGTTGTGGTTTGTCGCCTTTATCGTCCTTTTTATCTTTATCATTTTTACCGTCTTTCTTATCCTTATTTGGATCTTTTTTGTCGTCCTTTTTGTCGTCTTTTTTATCGTCTTTTTTATCTTTATCCTTGTCTTTCTTTTTATCATCTTTTTTATCATCCTTTTTTGGAGGATTTTCTTTAAGCATTTTTTTTGCTAAGGCATAATTATACCTTGTTTCCTCATCTGACGGATTATTGCGCAAGGCATTTTTATAGGCTTCGACTGCTCCAGAATATTCTTTCTCTTTCATCAAAGAGTTTCCTAAATTATGAAAAGCCTCATGTTTTTCTGGTTTTGATTTAGCATCTTTAATCGCTTTTTCAAACTGATATTTTGCTTCACTAGGCTGATTTTGCTTATAAATGACAGTTCCTAAATTATAAGATGCTTTAGATTTTTTTGTGAATTGAGCTTGCGATAATCTATATTCTGCTTCTGCATCAACATAGTTTTTTTCTACAAACTTTTCGTTTCCTTGAGGCAAATGCTTATCTTTTTCTTGTGCTATTGCAAAGAAAACGTTAAATAATATATATAATGTAAAAATATTTTTCATCTTAATTTTTGTTCTGAATTGAAAACATTTATACTTTATTTTGTTTCTCCTCGTTAAACAAATCCATTTTTTTGACCCATTTAGTTTTACGTTCTAAAAAGAAAATGTCAATAAACAGAAGAAAAAATCCAAAACCTAAAAACCACTGAAATTGTGATTTAAAATCTGCCATTTGTGTGCTTTCAAACTCAGACTTTTGGGTATTATCTAATACTTTTTTTACATTTTCCAATACCACTTTGGTATTATTACCGTCTATATAAAATCCGTTGGCGCTTTTGGCAATTTTATCTAAAACTTGAGAATTTCTTTTGGTTACAACTACATTTCCATCTTGATCTTTTTGTAATTCGTTACCTTTTCCCATACTTTTTAGCGGGATTGTTCCTCCGTTTTCTGTTCCAACTCCTATTGTAACTATTTTTATACCTAATTTTTGAGCATCTTCTGAAGCATCAACAGCATTGTCTGAATGATCTTCACCATCTGAAATTATAATTAATAATTTACTAGTTTTATCTTTTTTGTCAAAATATTTTTCGCTTGCTAGGTTGATGGCTTCATCAATCGATGTGCCTTGCGAAGAAATAATTCCCGGATTCATTCCTTGCATAAACATTTTGGCCACACTATAATCGGATGTCATAGGCAATACAGGAAAAGCGCTTCCAGAGTAAGCAATAATCCCAATTTTGTCACTGCCTAATTGATTTATTAATTGAGTAACTAACTGTTTACTTTTTTCTAGCCTGTTTGGTGCAACATCTTCGGCGAGCATACTTTTTGAAACATCAACAGCAAAAACTATATCAATTCCTTGTCGTCTAACTGTTTCTATTTTAGTTCCCATTTTTGGGTTTACCAATGCGATAATTAAACATGCCAATGCCAAAATAAAAACGATTGTTTTTAAAATAGGTTTAAAACTAGATTTTTCTGGACTTAGCTTTTTTATCAATTCTAAATCGCCAAATTCTTTTTGTTTTTTTTGCTTCCAATATTGAACATACAGGAAAAGTGCAACCAAAACTGGAAGTAATAGCAACAAATAAAAATATCCTTTTTCTTCTAATTCGTACATTTAATATTATATTTCTTATTAGGCATGCCGTAAGATAGTTTATATAAAACTTTTAAAAATGGTGTTTTTTAAAACCATTTCTATCAATAATAAAACTCCTGCAATGAGTACATATATTCTAAATTTTTCATCAAAATCATAAAATTTTAGTTCCTCAATTTCTGTTGTTTCTAATTTATTGATTTCGTTATAAATACTTTCTAGTTTGCTGTTACTACTTGCTCTAAAATATTTTCCATTAGTATTATTTGCAATATTTTTCATCAGCTGTTCATCAATTTCAACTTTCATCATTTTATACAAAAAATCTCCATTTGGTGCAATAGCATAGGGGAACTCGGCTGTCCCGTTGCTTCCTATTCCTACTGTATATACTTTTATTCCATATTCTTTTGCAATTTGCGAAGCAGTTTCAGGCTCAATAAATCCAGCATTATTTACTCCATCTGTCAACAAAATAATGATTTTACTTTTTGATTTGCTATCTTTCAATCGATTTACAGCTGTTGATAATCCCATTCCAATAGCTGTACCATCTTGCAAAACATTATCAAATTTTATAGATTTTATTGCCTCTTCAACAATAGCTTTATCGCTTGTAACTGGCGTTTTTGTATATGCCTCTCCAGCATAAACCACGATTCCTATTCTATCATTTGGACGATTTTCTACAAATCTAGTCGCCACTTCTTTCAAAGCCTCCATTCTGTTTGGCTTCAAATCTTTAGCAAGCATACTACTTGAAAGATCTATTGCCATAACAATATCGATTCCCTTTGTAGTTTTGGTTTGATTACTAATGTTTACAGTTCTTGGTCGAGCTAAAGCAACAATTATAAAACTTAAAGCTAGTAATCTTAAAACTGGCAGAAAAGGTTTTAAAGTTGCCAAAAATGATTTTGAAGTTTTAAATCCCACTACCGAACTAATTGAGAGCGTTGCTGTTTGGTCATTTTTTTTCCAATAAATCCATACTATGGCAAATGGCAAAACTAAAAACAACCAAAAAAATTCTGGATTTAAAAAAATAACTTTTTCCATTATTCTGTCGCATTTTTAAGTTCTACTGAATTTAAAATTCGGCCAGAAATTTCAGCTCCAAATTTATCTCCTTCTAAATATGTTACTGTTATTTGTTGGATGCCACCATCTTGCTTAAAAAAAAGCATTTCGTAATATAATTTCTGACTTTTCTTTTGAATTTTATCTAATATTGTTAGGGTTCCAAAAGCTTTTTTACCTGCTATTCCTTGATTAGTTTGAAAATCTTCTTGCTTAAAAATAATATTTTGTGCTCCTTGAGTTTCCATTATTTTTGTAGTTTCTTCGGCAAGTTGTTCCAAATTTATTTCAACGGGTTGTTTGAGTTTTTTTGTTGCAACAGTAACCGAAAAATTACTCATTAAACTTCCATAACTAAAAATTTGCATTTCCTTAATTAAAGCCATAGCATTTTTTGGAAGTGTTTTTTCGGCATCTATTCTTTTAAGAACTTTTGGCGTTTCAATTTTGATTCCAGGATTTCCATATTCGCTATAAATCCAATTTCCATCTACTAAATCCTTGGTTGGATGTCCTATAAAATTATCTTTTACATAGTCAAACCCTTTAAAATAAATTAATCCTAAAAGTGAAATAAGTAGTATTACTAACACGGATACGATACTAGAAAAAATTGTTGCTCTTCGTTGTTTTTTTAACTTGAGTAGTCGAGCAATTTCATTTTGTTGCTGGTTCCAATTTTCTAAATCTTCGTCAACATCTGCTATTATTGGAATCGATTTGTGGATGGTTACAATTGAGTTTGAAATTCTTTTTTTATCTTCTTCTATTTCAAAATCTAGTGGTTTTACTTTTGCAAATTTTACTAAATCGGCTTGTCTTAAAACCTTTTCAAGATTTTTTAAAATCTCAGGCGAAAGTTTCATTTTCTTTTGTGAGGCAACTTTTTTCAAACTCACTATTAGTTCTGATGTGGTCGACTCCATTGCGGGAATTTGAATTTCTTCTTCGATATAATTTCTAACAATATCTGTTAATTCTGAGTAATATGTTTTTACTTCACCATTTTGCCAAAGCTCTTTTTTTTCTAATAATTGTAATAAAGATGTTGCCTTTTCTATTGGCGATTTATAGATTACTTCCTCTTTTTTAGGTTTGTTTTGGTATTTTTTGATAAACCAGTAGATTAAAAATCCTAAAACTATTAAACTTAAAACAATGATTACATAAATCCACCAATTAGAACTTGTTTCAGCTTTTTCGATGTCTTTTATATCATACATTTTTTGCTTTAATGTGTCTACAACAACATTTGCAACTTCTATTTTTATACTATCAGAATAATTAGGTTTTCCGTTTATTAATATTCTCAATCGGGGAATTGTAAATTTGCCCGAATCGAACTGTGTTAATCCATATTTTTTAACTAATTCGTATGAATTATTAGATTTGATTGTATCAATTTTATAAGAATTTATAACTTCTAATGCTCCAAAATTTTTATCTTTCGGAAACTGAACTTTATCTGTTTTATTTACGGCTGTTTTTAAAGTGAGTTTAAACTCGGCACCAATTTTATTGCGAGTAGTATCAATAGATGTAGTGACTTTTTGAGCAAAAAGCGATGTTGTAAATAGTAATAGTATATATAATTTAATTCTCATTTTATATTTTCATAATCGCAAGGAGCCCAAATCTTTCATAAAGTTTATAAGTAAAGATTTTTAACTTACTACTTTATATTGTCAAAAAAACTTTTACCTCGATTTAAAATAACCCAATAATTTTTTAACATAACTTTCATCAACTCTTGTGTTTATTGTTCCTGATCCACATTTTGAAAAAATGTTTTTAAAAAAATCAACTTTTTCAATATACTGCTTCTCATAATTCATTCTTGTTGATTTTGATGTTGTATCGACTACTAAAATTTCGCCTGTTTCTGCATCTTGCATTTCGACAATACCAATGTTTAGCATTTTTTCTTCTCGAATATCATAAACTCTAACTCCTGTTATATCGTGCTTTTTACTGGCAATTTTCAAGGTTTTTTCATAATCATCGCTTACAATAAAGTCAGAAATCATAAATACAATTGCTTTCTTTTTTTGGGTTCCTGATAAAAATTTTAAGGCTTGAGTAATATCGGTTTTTTTACTTTTTGGTTGAAATTCAATTAATTCTCTAATAATTCTCAATACATGAGATTTTCCTTTTTTGGGTGGGATATAAAGTTCTACGGTATCCGAAAACAAAATTAAACCTATTTTATCATTATTCTGAGTTGCCGAAAATGCCATTGTTGCAGCAATTTCAGTAACAATTTCGCTTTTTAGTTGATTTTTTGTGCCAAAACTTTCTGAACCTGAAACATCTACCATCAACATCAATGTGAGTTCGCGCTCTTCTTCGAAAACTTTGACATGGGCATCATTATATCTCGCAGTAACGTTCCAATCGATTGATCTTATATCATCGCCATATTGATATTGTCTTACTTCACTAAAAGTCATACCACGACCCTTGAACGAAGTGTGATATTCTCCTGAGAAAATATGATCACTCAACCTTCGGGTTTTTATTTCTATTTTGCGGACTTTTTTTAGTAAATCTTTTGTTTCCATGTTTTTAGTAATGAGTGATTATTGATTAGCAAAAGGCAAAAGCTATTTACTAATTACTATTTACTAATCACTATTATGGAACCTCAATTTCGTTTACGATTTTGTTTATTATGTCTACAGAGGTAATGTTTTCGGCTTCGGCTTCATAAGTAATTCCTATTCTATGACGCAAAACATCGTGTACAACGGCACGAACATCTTCGGGAATAACATACCCACGTCTTTTTATAAAGGCATAACATTTTGAAGCTGTAGCTAAATTAATACTACCACGAGGCGAAGCTCCAAAACTTATTAAAGGTTTAAGATTTTCTAATTTATACTTTTCTGGATTTCTAGTTGCAAATACAATATCTAAAATATATTTTTCTATTTTTTCGTCCATATAAACCTCTCTTACAGCTTCTTGAGCTCTTAGAATTTGAGATACAGAAATTATAGAATTAATTTTTTCGTAAGCTCCTTTTAAATTTTGACGAATTACTAACCGCTCCTCCTCCATTTTTGGATAATCAATTACTGTTTTCAGCATGAATCGATCTACTTGAGCTTCTGGCAAAGGGTAAGTTCCTTCTTGCTCAATAGGATTTTGAGTTGCTAAAACTAAAAATGGCCTGTCTAACTTAAAAGTGGTGTCGCCTATGGTTACTTGTTTTTCTTGCATGGCTTCAAGCAACGCCGATTGAACCTTTGCCGGAGCACGATTTATCTCGTCTGCAAGAACAAAATTTGCAAAAATTGGTCCTTTTTTTATAGAAAATTCATTTGATTTAATATTATAAATCATAGTTCCAACGACATCTGCTGGCAATAAATCTGGTGTAAACTGAATTCTACTAAAACTTCCTTGTACAGCTTGTGATAACGTGTTTATTGCAAGTGTTTTTGCTAAACCTGGAACGCCCTCAAGCAAAATATGCCCTTGACCTAGAAGTCCAATCAATAATCGCTCAATCATGTGTTTTTGACCCACAATAACTTTGTTCATCTCCAAGGTTAAAAGATCTATAAAAGCACTTTCTTTCTCGATTTTTTCATTGATTGCTCTAATATCTAAAGCAACAGTATTATCTTCCATAACTATAATTTTAAACTAATTTTTGTGTTCATTACTTTAACATTTCAAAAGTGAAAATTTTATCGGTTACAGAATGTTAATAATGAGTTAAATCTTGTCAAGCAATCTCGTTTTTAAGGATGATTTATGATTTTGTTTTACTAATTTTAAAGTTTTTAATAAAATAAAGCTATAAAAAATTGCTGGTTTGTTTATTAGAATATTCTTTAAAAATTTATGGAAACAATGCATTCAAAGTCGGAAAACAGAAAAACAAACTTATCTAAAATAATTGCTGGAACTATGAATTGGGGAATTTGGAATAAAAACCTCAATACCTCAGAAATGGCAAAACTTATTCATATTTGTATCGAAAACAAAATTACATCTTTTGATCACGCAGATATTTATGGAGGTTATACAACAGAAGAGGCTTTTGGTAAAGCGTTTGTTGAAAGTAAAATAAATAGAAATTCGATACAATTAATTTCAAAATGTGGTATTCAAATGGTTTCAGATTTGAGAAATACAACTGTGAAACATTATGATTATTCAAAAAAACATATTATTTGGAGTGTAGAAAACTCTCTTAAAAATTTAAAAACAGATTTTTTAGATGTTTTATTATTGCACAGACCAAGCCCATTAATGCAAGCTGATGAAATTGCGGACGCGATAGAAAAATTGAAATTTGAAGGTAAAATTATTGATTTTGGATTATCTAATTTTACAAACTCACAAACCGAACTGATACTTCAAAAAACTGAAGTTTGTTACAATCAAATTCAATTTTCTGCTACACATTTTGAGCCTATGCTGGATGGAAGCTTAGATTTTATGCAACTTAACAAAATTTGCCCAATGAGCTGGAATCCGCTAGGAACTTTTTTTAGAGTAAATACAGATCAAACCAAAAGATTAAAAGACTTAATGATTGTGCTAACTGATAAATATCAAGTGAGTGCTGAAATCATTTTATTAAATTGGATTTTAAATCATCCGTCAAATGTTATTCCTGTTGTAGGAACTGCAAATAAAACTCGAATTGAAGAACTTCAAAAAGCTTTTAGTATTAAATTAGACCTTCAAGATTGGTTTGCTATTTGGACTGAAAGTTCTGGCAGTAAAGTTCCTTAAATTTAGTTTAGAGAGTTCAGTAATTAGTTAGCCGTTACTGATAACTCTAACTGACAACCAAATACTAATGATTAATAAACGTCTTTTAATTAAAAACTTACTGGCTCACAACGATGAATGTTCGTTTTATGATAAAAAACGCCAATTAAATTTACATTCGCGCGAGGGTAAAGCCAAATTTTTAAAACATATTTGTGCTTTATCTAATTCAAATCCAACAAATAATTCTTACATAGTTGTTGGGGTTGAAGACGAAAGTAACGAAATAGTTGGGGATGACTTTTTTGACGATAGCCGGATTCAAAATTTGGTAAATGCATTTTTAGAAAATCCTCCGAAAATTCAATACGAGAATGTTCCTTTTCCGAATTTACCAAAAGATAAAGTGGTTGGACTGGTTACCATCAAACCAAAATCGAAAAATTCTTACTTTAAAAAAAACATTCATACCATTGTTGCAAACCAAACTTTCATTCGACGTGGAAGCAACTCAACGCCAGTAGAAAACGAAGTAGAGCCCAATTACCAGAATAAAGAAACGGTAATTGCAATAGAAAATATTTCTAGAAATAGTATAGAATATACCCTTGATGGTGTAATTGATTTTATAAATTTTAGACACAAAGATATTGCATCAAAATATAAAGTTTTTAAAGAATTATTTGTGATTTGCTGGGCTGGAAATCCTAAGAAAATTCGGAACACCATTTATCTTTCTCGAGTTGATATCGAGCTGATAAATGAACAAGTAAAATTATTTTACTCGGCACAGGATGTTGTAACAATCTCGTTTGACGATAATAGTTTTACAATTATAGAATATGTTTCGTTAGGATTAAATGATAAAACTAGCTTTTATCCGCTTGAAAAAGTTACGATTTTATTTTATGACAATGGGTATTATAAAATGGAAACACAAATGCTTTTTCAACCACCAGAATACAACAGAAAAATGTTGTTTCATATCTACAATTCAAATTTATCATTACTTTCAAAGCTTCAAAAAGGATTGATATTGACTGAACGCGAGGAGAAAGATTTAGAAAACGTTCCTTCTACTTTAATGATTTGCTATTTAAACGGATTTGAAGATGCAAGACAAATTTTGATTAGTTCTAAAAGTGTACTTAAAAATCATTCGAAAAGTGCTGTCTATTTTAATTTTAAAGAAGCTATGCGGATTATGAGAAAAATGAAATATAATACTTCTGAAGGCCTTAAATAATTATGCCCTATAAACAAATTAAAAAATAAAAAAAAAGCCGATTCAAAACTGAATCGGCTTTTTAGTAAAATAAATTAATTTATTCTATTATGATTTTTTTGACTATTTTTTTATCTCCATCCTGAATGTTAACTAAATAAATTCCAGACTGAACATTATCTAATGAAATGTTTTGATTAAAAACACCATTATTTGAAAATCTTTTAGTAAAAATTTCTCTTCCTCTCATATCATAAACTGCGACTCCAATTTCATTTTCAGTATTCGAATTAAACTTAATATTAAAACTTCCATTATTTGGATTTGGTGAAAGTGAGAAGTCTTGAAAACTGAAAATATCATTTGTTAATGCGATAGTTTGAGAACAAATTTCTAAAGCAATAGAGTTTATTGTTCCTATGTCGCCTGCTACAGTATCTTTAAATCCAAAATTCCAAAACCCAGATTGATTTAAACCATTATATACATTTAAAGACGATGTTGTTGGTAATGCATATACTCCTTGAGTAGGATTACCACATACAAATGCTGGACCTTGACTATCAAAAGTTACATTAAAATTTGTACCACTTGTACAATTATTAACATATAAACTTTGTAGCGCAACACCAGTTCTTGACAAAACCATAACTAAATTTTGAATGTTAGGATGTGTTGCGTTTATTGTAATGTTTACGTCGCTTATTGTACCAGTTGTTGGAACATTTATGGATTTTTGTGTATATGAAGTGGCTCCATCAGGAAGTGTAAAAGGGATAGAATAGTTATAAGTAGTACAATTTGTAGTAATAGTATAGCCTATTAAAAAATTTGTAGTATTTATGTCATAATATATGTTTCCTGTTGGCTTTACCATAACTCTACATGTTTGTGATGCAACATTTGGTACCACTATCGAGGCAGATCCATTATTAGGAACTCCTGTAACCAAAACTGTGGGGAATGTTAATCCTCCATCTGTAGACAGCATAATATCTACATTTGAAGAACCAGGCAATGCATTTGCACCATTTACAGCCCATGTTATTGTTCTGTTTTCTCCAGGTTGCCATGTTTCGGCTGTAGTTTGTGATGTCACATCAAAAGGTCCAGTTGTAGCGCTAACAGTAACTATCATTGCATCGGTTCCTGTTTGTCCTGCGCCAGCTACATTATCTCTTCCTGTTAATGTAAAATTCTGAACTCTTGCAATTGATGACAATGTTTCCCATGTTGTAGAGTTTGTACCAGCAACAACACTAGAGAGTTTTGGAAAATAACGTTCTCCGTTTGATACTGGATTAAAAGATCTAAAGTTTGGTCCATTAGTTTTCGTTGGTGATGGGAATGATTGCGTGCTTCCTACAGTTGTAGCATCATCATTTTCTTCCCAACAATATGAAATAACATTTCCGTTAGGATCTGTCCCATTACCAGTTAATTTGAAAGGTGTGCTTTTTGGAATTGTATAATCCGCACCAGCATTCATAATTGGAGGTAAATTAGTAAGTGTTGTAGTTATTGGACAAGTCTTTGCGGCTAAATTTGTTTGAATTTGTAGGATGCTTCTGTATGCAAAATAATCGTCAGAATGAGCTTGAACGTCTGTAGAACCAGTAATACCAGCATATCCCATGATTGTTGAACCAGAACCAGGCTCTACATTTACAGAATTATTTTCTGATGTGTGAGAAAATGTATGATTTCCACCAAATTGATGTCCCATTTCGTGAGCTACATAATCAATGTCAAAATTATCTCCCATTGGGATACCATCTCCTGGCGAAGTTATGCCACTTCCTTTGCTACCATTTACACAAACACATCCTATACATCCAGCATTTCCACCACCACCAGACGCCCCAAAAAGATGACCAATATCGTAAGTAGCTTCTGTTATAGTTGCAGTTAAATTTGCTTGAAGTTCACTATTCCAATTTCCAAAGTTTGCAGCATCTGAGTAAGGATCTGTTCCTGAATTGTAATATACTATAGAAGATTCGTTAGATATTAAATTCATATGACAAGCAAAATCTTTTTCAAAAACACCGTTTACTCTTGTCATTGTAGCATTAAATGCAGCTAAAACTAAATTAAGATTTGAAGCACTCGTTGCTCCAAAATAATTAGCATATTCAGCAGTACAAGATAGGGCTAATCTAAAAGTTTTTAACTGACTAGTGTTTGATAATTGTGTGATGGTTGACTTATTAGCATTAAATAATTCAACGTCTTCTGTAGAACAAGTAAAAGGTAATTGACCTTTAATTCTAGATGAATTATAAACCGCATAAATAGTTCCGTCAGCACTATATGGCTCCATAAACTCATTAGATTTATCAGTTCTGAAAACCATAGTTTGGATTCCAGAAGGAGATGCACTTATTCTTATTTGAGCATTTACATCGTCTTTTCCAATTCCTACATACGCGCGGATATCTGGAAACTGATTTTGCAAATCAGCATCAAAATTAGAAGATTCAAAAACCTCAAATTGTTCCATTTTGCCATCTACATTTGGAAAAGAAACTAGCGCGCCACCAAGATTAGAATTTTTTTGAGGAGCAGTAAATAATACTTGTCTAAAAGATTGTAGATCAAGTTTAAATAGCTTAAAATCTTCAGGAAAACTCTGTCTTAAAGTCGATTTTGAAACTCTAATATTGTCTGTAGTTGTCACAGTTGACCATAATTTTGCTGTTTGAGAATAACCTGAAGTTATAGATAAAACAGTTAATAATAAAAGTAAAAAATTTTTCATTAGTTGTTTATTTAATTTTGAATATACAAATTTAACTTTTTTTTTATAACATTATAATTTTTAACATTTTAATTGATAATCCTTATAAATACTGCAATGAAAGACTTCCTTTTTATTAAACAAGTTTTTCAATGATTCTTTTCAATGTGGAATGAATAGTGTAAATTTACCAACTTAAATGTTTTAAAATTGCATATATACCATTCGTTTTCTGAATATAACAACCAAAAAAAATCTGTAATTACTATTGGGACTTTTGATGGAGTTCATATTGGACACAGAAAAATATTGGAAAAACTGAAAGATTCGGCAAAAAAATTGAATTGCGAAAGTGTAGTTTTAACCTTTTTCCCACATCCGAGAATGATTCTGCAAGAATCGTCGGATATAAAATTACTCAATACCCTAGAAGAGAAAATATATTTACTCAACCAAATAGCAATTGATAATCTAATTATTCATCCTTTTGACAAGGCTTTTTCACAATTATCGGCGGCAGAGTTTGTTAAAGATATTTTAATTGATAAACTAAATATTCAAAAAATAATAATTGGATATGACCATAGATTTGGTAAAAATAGAACTGCCAATATTGATGATTTAAAAGTTTTTGGAGAAAAATATGGTTTTGAAGTCGAACAAATTTCGGTTCAGGAGTTAAACGAAATCGCTGTTAGTTCTACCAAAATCAGAAATGCAATTCATGACGGAAAAATAAATTTGGCCAACGATTATCTAACATATAACTACTTTTTTTCGGGAAGAGTTATCCCTGGAAAAAAACTTGGAAGAACCATAGGATTTCCAACAGCAAATATTGAAATTGATGAAAATTATAAATTAATTCCCGATAGTGGGGTTTATATTGTAGAAAGCAAATTTAACAATAAATCAATTTTTGGGATGATGAATATTGGTAATCGACCAACAGTTGATGGAAAAACCAAAACAATTGAAGTTCATTTTTTTGACTTTAATTCTGATTTATACAGCATTTCTTTATCAGTTTCAATTTTAAACAAAATTAGAGAAGAACAAAAATTTGAATCAGTTGAAGCATTAAAAAATCAACTTATAAAAGACAAACTTGAATCGTTAAAATATCTTTCAGCATCTAGACCTAATCTTTAAAGATTTTTTTAATGTTAAAAGTTGTATTCTTACAGAAATAATTTTAAATTTGAGAGTAAATAAATTTTAACATAAACACTATTATTATGAAAATATCTAAAGAATTTTTAAACGGCTTTATAATCTTTTTGGGGATTGGAATTTATTTTCTATTGATGGAAATTTTGGGATTGTCAAATTATTATATTCTTAGAATATTTAATGTTTTAATTATTATTTATGGTCTTGATAGAACCATAAAATCTAATCTTATCGAAGGTAAAAAAGGATATATTTCAAACTTAGTTTCATCAGGTTTAACAGGCTTTATAGGCATTGTTTTAGGAATTATAGGATTAGCTATATATGTTTATACAAAAGGTGGAGAAGCATATTTAAATAAATTATCGCATGCATTTTTGTTTGGCGGAAAACCAACTGTTGCTGAGTATTGCTTCGGTTTAATGATTGAAGGTATAGCATCAGTATTGATTGTAGTATTTATTAACATGCAGTATTGGAGAACAAAAAATGCTTTTAAGGATGATGATGAAAAATCTGACTTTAAAAAATAACTACCTAACATATAATTTTTTACATCATCAAATTTTTTACTTTGATATAAATTAATCATTTTTGAAGCAACCTAAAAAATAAATAATGAGCATAACCAAATATAACTGGACATCAGAAGAAATAATTGCAATATATAATAAACCTATGATGGATTTATTATTTGAAGCAGCAACAATTCATAGAAAAAATCATAATCCAAATGTGGTTCAAGTATCTACACTTTTATCTATAAAAACTGGCGGTTGCCCTGAAGATTGCGGGTATTGCCCTCAAGCAGCTCGATATCACACAAATGTTGAAGGTAATGATCTAATGACTGTAAGCCAAGTTAAAGCTCAAGCTTTAAGAGCAAAATCAAGCGGTTCATCTAGGGTTTGTATGGGAGCTGCGTGGCGAAATGTTAAAGATGGTCCCGAATTTGATCAAGTTTTAGAAATGGTTAGAACCATTAATAAACTTGACATGGAAGTTTGTTGCACACTGGGAATGATAACAGAAAATCAAGCCAAAAGACTTGCCGAAGCAGGGCTATATGCTTACAATCATAACTTAGACACTTCAGAGGAATATTACAAAGAGGTAATCTCTACAAGAGGATTTCAAGATAGAATAGATACTATAGAGAATGTTAGAAAAACTAATGTTACCGTTTGTAGTGGCGGTATAATTGGTATGGGAGAAAGTGTAGCCGATAGAGCTGGTATGCTTGTTGCACTTTCATCACTAAATCCACAACCAGAATCTGTGCCTATAAATGCATTAGTTGCTGTTGAAGGAACTCCTATGGAAAACGAAAAACCTATCGAAATATGGGAAATGGTAAGAATGGTGGCAACCACTAGAATTGTACTGCCAGATACTCAAGTAAGACTATCGGCTGGAAGAACTAATATGAGTAGTGAGGGTCAAGCCTTATGCTTTTTTGCAGGAGCTAATTCAATTTTTGCAGGAGATAAACTTTTAACTACTCCAAACCCAGATGTAGAGGATGATATGAAATTATTTAAATTACTAGGATTGTCTCCACAAAAACCATTTGTAAAAGTTTCGCAGCCTAAAACTGTTGAAGCAAAAGACTCTAAATATGAATCTCAAGGTGAAAAACCAAAATGGTCACGCCCTGGACACAAAATTGAAAAAAATCTTGATGCTACTGCGAGGTCAAAATAAAAAGTTTAATAAATTATGTGTTTGTAAATAAAAAATCCCAAATTAAAATTTGGGATTTTCTGTTTTTACTATTTTCCTTTGTTAGCGTCGGCTACATATTTTTCTAGCGCCATTGTCATCGAAGGGGTATCTGGTGTAGGTGCTAAAATATCTATTCGTAAACCATGTTCTAAAGCTTCTTTTTGAGTTGTGCTTCCAAATACGGCGATTCTGGTATCGTTTTGTTTAAAATCTGGAAAGTTTTTGAATAAAGATTTAATTCCTGTAGGGCTAAAAAAAGCTAACACGTCATAATAAACATCTGCTAAATCAGACAAATCACTCATTACTGTTTTATAAAAAATAGCCTGAGTCCAGTTTACTTTCATATTGTTCAGCGTTATTGGAGCATCTGCGTTTAACTGATCCGAAGCTGGCAATAGAAATTTTTCTTCTTTATACTTTTTGAAAAGTGCACTCATATCGGCAAAATCCTTTTGCCCAACATATATTTTTCTTTTTCTGTACACAACATATTTTTGCAAATAGAAAGCAATTGCTTCTGACTGGCAAAAATATTTTAGATCCTCGGGAACTTTATATCGCATTTCTTCAGCCACTCTAAAAAAATGATCAACTGCATTTTTACTAGTTAAAATTATGGCTGTAAAGTTGTTTATGTCAACTTTTTGAGCTCTAATCTCTTTTGCGCTTACACCTTCTACGTGAATAAAAGGGCGAAAATCTATTTTCACCTTGTGCTTTAATTGCAAATCAAAATAAGGCGAATTTTCTACTTTTGGCTCAGGCTGTGACACCAGAATCGTTTTCACTTTCAAGTTTGACATTGATGCTCTAATTTTTTTTAATCAAATAATAAATGAAATAGTAAGGCGCTATTTCAAGAGCGCAAAGATACAAAATAAAATAAAACAAGTTACTGATTAATAAATTTTGATAATTTCTCAAAGAAACTAAATAAGTTATGGCATTAATTATAAATAATGTAAAAATTATGCCTAAAATAATCAGATTTGTTGAATAGTTACCATAAAAGAGTATAATTGAAACTGGTAAAAGCAACATTCCTATATATGTTCTTATGCTAACTTTTTGTAAATTAAACTCTTCTATAAATTCTTCAACGCCAAAAGATGTTCCGACAATTTTTTCGACTAAAAATTTACAAACTATAAAGATGTTTAATAAAGTGAAAATTCGGATAAAAAGGATCCAATCTGTTTTTAATCCGTACCCAAAATGTACAAGTACCAATTGGATAAAAAACGATAACGAAATCATATTTACAATGAAAAACAAAATAGTAAAACCACTTAATAAATTTGTACTATCACGATAAATTTTAATATATTTATCTGAAACCAAAAGGCGTACAAAGTCGTTAAATCGATTTTCAAAACTAGTTTTTGCCAAAACCACAAGTGCTAAAGCTAACATAAACACTATAGTTGCCCAATCTTTATTTTCTACAATTCGGGGATGTAAATCAATTAAAATCATCATAACAAAATTACAAATTTTTAATCACCAATTAGTATTATAAAATTATTAAGATTATCAATTTATAAAATGAGTATTTTTGTGGCATCTTTTACCAAAATATATGAACTGTGGCGTCGTGATTATTCCTACTTATAACGAAATCGAAAATATCGAAAGCATAATTAGGGCTACGTTTTCGTTACAAAAGAAATTTCACATACTTATAGTTGATGATAACTCGCCAGATAAAACATCTGTTAAAGTTATTGAGTTACAAAAAGAATTTCCAGACCAACTATTTGTAGAAGTTAGAAAAAAAAAATCAGGATTAGGAACAGCATATGTTCACGGATTTAAATGGGCATTAGCTCACAATTATGATTTTATTTTTGAGATGGATGCCGATTTTTCACACAATCCAAATGATCTAGAAAAACTATACCATGCCTGCCATTTTGAAGGTGCTGATTTAGCAATTGGTTCTCGATATGTTACTGGAGTAAATGTAGTAAACTGGCCACTTAGCAGAGTTTTATTGTCATATTTTGCATCTGTTTATGTCAGATTAATTACTGGAATGAAAATTATGGATGCAACGGCAGGATTTATTTGCTACAATAAAAAAGTACTAGAAAATATTAATCTTGATAAAATTAAATTCATTGGATATGCGTTTCAAATAGAAATGAAATATAGAGCTTTCGCAAAAAATTATACTATTAAGGAAGTTCCTGTTATTTTTACTGATAGAACAAAAGGGCAATCTAAAATGAGTGGATCAATAATAAAAGAAGCAATTTTTGGGGTAATATCATTAAGAATAAAAAAGTTTTTTAATAAACTATAAACTTCAATTTATAAAATATGGATTCCACTTTAATTAAAAATGCCAAAATTGTAAATCAAGGGATTATTTTTGAAGGCGATGTGTATATAGAAGGTGAATTTATTGCTGATATTGGTGCTAATATAATTCCAAAAAGTATTAATTGTAAAGTTATTGATGCCAAAGGAAATTATTTAATTCCTGGAGCAATTGACGATCAGGTCCATTTTAGAGAACCTGGATTAACTCACAAAGGCGACATAGAATCTGAATCGAGAGCCGCTGTTGCTGGTGGCATAACATCGTTTATTGAACAACCAAATACGGTTCCAAATGCAATTACCCAAGAAATATTAGAACAAAAATATCAAATTGCATCTAAAAAATCGTTTGCTAATTACTCATTTATGATTGGGGGAACAAATGATAATCTTGAGGAAATCCTTAAAACAAATCCGAAAAATGTTGCAGGTTTAAAACTATTTTTAGGTTCCTCAACTGGTAATATGTTGGTTGATAATGAAACATCATTAGAAAAAATATTCTCTTCAACTAAGTTGTTAATTGCTGTTCATAGCGAAGATGAAACCACAATAAAAAGCAATTTTGAAAAATTCAGATTAAAGTATGGAGACGATATTCCTGTAAAATTTCACCCAGAAATTAGAAGTGTTGAGTCGTGTTATAAATCAACAGTAAAAGTAATCGATTTAGCCAAAAAAACGGGAGCAAGACTTCATGTTTTTCATATTTCGACAGCAAAAGAACTTGACTTATTTACAAATAAAATTCCTTTAGAACAAAAGCAAATTACAGCCGAAGTTTGCATTCATCATTTGTGGTTTTCTGATGATGATTATCTCACAAAAGGAAATTTAATAAAGTGGAATCCGGCAATAAAATCTAGCAACGACCGGAGTGAGCTTTGGAAAGCTTTGCTAGACGACCGAATTGATGTTATAGCCACAGATCATGCTCCACATACTTTAGAAGAAAAATTACAAGTTTATACAAAATCGCCTTCGGGCGGGCCGCTTGTTCAACATGCTGTTATTGCAATGTTTGAAGCGCATCATCAAGGCAAAATTTCGATTGAAAAAATAGTAGAAAAGATGTGCCACAATCCGGCCACGATTTTTAAAATTGAAAAACGAGGTTTTATAAAACAAGGTTTTTATGCTGACTTGGTTATTGTAGATCCCAATAATCCTATGAAAGTTGAAAAGGATAGTCTTTTATATAAATGTGGTTGGTCGCCATTTGAAGGAACCACTTTTAATTCAAAAATTTCGCATACTTTCGTAAATGGTCAACTTGTTTATGAAAATGAAAAAGTAAAAGACTTAAAAGCAGGAAAACGTTTGCTTTTTGAACGATAAATTGAAATTATGAAAAAAATAAGCTTATTGTTACTTGTAATTAGTACTATAATATGTTGTAAAAAAGAGGTCTTAAAACCACCCAAAAAACTTTTAGAAAAGGAAGTTTTGATAAGTATTATTTATGATTTATCATTGCTCGAAGGTGCTAAATCTCAGTCTATGGGAGTACAATATAGTTATCCCAAAGCAACTGAGTTTGTTAAAAAAAAATATAATGTAGACAGTACCACTTTTGCCGATAATATTCAATATTATTCTCAGGATGCAAAAGAATTTAAAAAAATATATAATGCTGTAAAAGAGCAATTAGATGCCAAAACTAAAAGTATAAATGGAGGAAAAATTCCACCTCCCGATAATTCTCAAGGAATTTTAAAATAATATAGTTTTAGAAAATTGAAATAATTCTGACAATTGAAAGTTAACATAAAAGATATAAAAATTCTGCATTTAGATAGTAATCATCCAATTTTATTGAATCAACTTGAAAAAGCTGGTTTTATAAACGAAGAAGATTATACAGCAACAAAAGAAGAAATTGAAGAAAAAATTCAAAATTATCAAGGTATAATCATTAGAAGTCGATTTAAAATTGATAAAACATTTATTGACAAGGCTACAAATTTAAAATTTATTGCTCGTGTTGGAGCAGGTTTGGAAAGTATCGATTGTGAATATGCGACGCTTAAAAATATAACATTAATTGCTGCACCCGAAGGAAATAGAAATGCAGTTGGCGAACACACTTTGGCAATGCTACTTTCCTTATTAAATAAGCTAAATAAGGCTGATAAATCTATTCGAGCTGGAAGTTGGATTCGAGAAGGACATCGTGGTTATGAACTTGATGGAAAAACAGTTGGGATAATAGGATATGGAAACATGGGAAAATCTTTTGCGAAAAAGCTTAGTGGTTTTGATGTTGAAGTTTTGTGCTATGATATTCTTAAAAATGTTAGCGATGAAAATGCAAAGCAAGTTTCGTTAAAAGAGTTAAAACAAAACTCAGATATAATAAGCTTACATATTCCTTGGACTCCAGAAACTGATAAAATGGTAGATGCCAATTTTATAAATGAATTTTCAAAACCTTTTTGGCTGATTAACACTTCTCGCGGAAAAAATATTGTTACTGACGATTTGGTTGAAGGCTTAAAATCGGGCAAAATTCTCGGTGCAGGACTTGATGTTTTAGAATATGAAAAACTATCGTTTGAAGATTTATTTTTAACCGTTACAAATAAAACATCCGAGCATCCAAAAGCCTTAAAATATCTGCTTTATGCAGATAATGTATTACTCACACCACATATAGCAGGCTGGACTTTTGAAAGTCATGAAAAACTTGCGCAAACGATAGTTGCCAAGATTTGTGATTTATATAGTTAAATTTTATATTTTTATGGCCAAACTTAAAATTAACTAACCAAACAAATTAGTATGGAAGCAAGCAAAGTAGATATGTTTATGATGATGAATTCTAAATTTTTTGAAAGTCATCATTTAATTTTTATTAGAGAAAAACTAGAAAGCATCGACGATTCAAAATCAAACTTAATGTACAGTCTTCAGTTTAAAGATCCGACAACAGCATTAATAATCTCAATTTTTGGTGGTCACTTGGGCATAGATCGATTTTATATTGGTGATACTGGAATGGGAATTGGTAAATTACTTACTTGTGGTGGCATAGGTATTTGGACAATTGTAGATTTTTTTCTAATTCAAGGTGCAACTCGTGAGAAAAATTTAGAAATGTTTCAAAATTCTCTTTATTAATTAATGACTAAAAACAAGTTTTATTTTGTTTTGTTATTTGCTAGTTTTATTGGATTTCTGTATTTATTTTATACTATTCAATATTCAAGTAACTTAAAATTTAATGGTTGTTTGATAAAAAAAATTACTGGTTTTCCTTGCCCATCTTGCGGTACAACGCGTGCCGTAATTTTAATATGGCAAGGACAATTTTTAAATTCAATTTACCTAAATCCTTTTGGAATTTTTGTTTTTATCATAATGACACTTTTCCCTTTTTGGATTATTTATGATATTATTTTTAAAAAAAAGACTCTTTTTAATGCTTATATAAAAATAGAAGCAATTATTAAAACTAAATGGATTGCCTTATTATTAATTATTTTAGTTTTATTTAATTGGATTTGGAATATTAAAAAAGGATTATGACACAAGAAACAACATTTTTATACAAGCCTTCTGATCATGAATTAGAAAGAGCGTCCAACAGCTATTTAATGTCGCTAGTTGCCATTATCGCTGGTTTACCTTTGCCAATCGTAAATTTATTTGCGACTCTTTTTTTTTATTTGGCAAATCGAAAATCGACGTTTTTTGTTCGTTGGCATTGTACACAAGCTTTACTGTCACAATTAACGCTACTTTGTGCTAACAGTGTAGGATTTTGGTGGACTATTGCAGTAATTTTTAGAAATGAAAAAACCACAAACCAGTATATAGGTTATATTTTTACAATCTTGTTTTTTAATATTTTAGAATTTGCTTCAACCATATATTGTGCGGTTCAGACTCGAAAAGGAAAACATATTAGACAGTGGTTTTTTGGAAATTTAACAAACTTAATTTGTAAAGCTTAATGAAAAATAAAACCATTTTACAGGGATTGATTCTTTTTCTTAGTTTTTTTGGAATGTGGTTTGCGCTTTCGAATATTGATTTTGTTTCGATATTTAAAATAAAAGAACGAACAAGTAAGGTCGAAAATAAAATAGGTGATTTGATTTGGGATGATGTAGCTCACACCGAAAATATTGTTACAAATGATAGTGTCACTAAGCTGTTAGATAAATTGATAAAACCCATTTGTGAAGCAAATAAAATCAACTTCGATTCGTTAAAAATTCATATTGTAAAAAAAGACGATATTAATGCATTTGCTTTACCAAACAATCATCTTGTAGTGTACACAGGATTAATCTTAAACTGTAAAAAACAAGAAGCATTACAAGGCGTTTTAAGTCACGAAATTGCTCATATCGAACAAAATCATGTAATGAAAAAATTGTCAAAAGAAATTGGATTAACTCTCATATTTGAGGCAACATCTGGAGGAAAAGAGGGTCAAATTCTTAAAGAAATTTTTAAAATACTTTCATCTACAGCTTATGAAAGATCGCTCGAAAAAGAAGCTGATTTAACAGCGGTAGATTATTTATTAAAAACCAACATAAACCCAGAACCTATGGCTGATTTTATGTATGAATTAGCACAAAATAATGGTACTATGATAGGATTTTCATGGATTTCTTCTCATCCTGATTCAGAGGAAAGAGCAAAATATATTTTAGATTACATAAAAGGAAAAAAATATAGTAAAACACAAATTTTAATTCAATCTGAATGGAAATTATTTCAAAACAAAATTAAAAATTTAGATTAATACAATTCCTTAAATTACTTTATCAAAAAAGTCACAATTTCAATTGAAATTGTGACTTTTTTGATAAAAATATATAATTTACTCCACCGTTACTGATTTTGCTAAATTTCTTGGCTGATCTACATTGCAACCCCTTAAAACCGCAATATGATATGACAGAAGTTGCAACGGAATAGTAGTTAACAAAGGTGATAAAGCGTCTGATGTTTCTGGAATTTCAATTACATGATCTGCTAATTCTTTTACTTGTGTATCTCCCTTAGTCACCACAGCAATAATTTTACCACTTCTTGATTTAATTTCCTGAATGTTACTAACCACTTTATCATAATGAGTTTGCTTCGGAGCAATAACTACAACTGGCATTTTTTCATCAATCAAAGCTATAGGTCCGTGTTTCATTTCGGCAGCAGGATAACCTTCGGCGTGTATATATGATATTTCTTTAAGCTTTAAGGCTCCTTCAAGAGCAACTGGAAAATTATATCCTCTTCCTAAATATAAACAATTAGGAGCATCTTTATAGATTGAGGCAATTTGTTTTGCAATCTCATTTGTGGCTTTTAATGCTTCTGATACTTTATCAGGAATTAATTCTAATTCTTGTAAGTATCTAAAATAATCAGGGTTAGAAAGTGTTCCTTTTGCTTTTGCAAGTCGTAACGCAATCATTGTTAAAACTGTAATTTGTGTTGTAAATGCTTTTGTAGATGCAACTCCTATCTCAGGTCCTGCGTGAGTATAAGCTCCAGCATGTGTTTCTCGCGAAATAGATGATCCTACTACATTACAAACTCCAAAAACGAAAGCACCTTTTTCCTTAGCTAACTTTATTGCTGCTAAAGTATCTGCGGTTTCACCAGATTGGGATATGGCAATTACAACATCTTTTGATGAAATTATAGGATTTCGGTATCTAAACTCAGAAGCATACTCTACCTCAACCGGAATTCTTGTAAATTCTTCAAGAATATATTCTGCAACTAGTCCTGCATGCCATGAAGTTCCACAAGCTATTACAATTATTCTGTCTGCATGAAGAAATTTTTCAAGATTATCCTCTATTCCCGACATTTGAATTATTCCAGAATTTGCGTGAAGTCGCCCACGATAAGTATCTTTTATTGCATTAGGTTGTTCATATATTTCTTTAAGCATGAAATGATCGTAACCTCCTTTTTCTATTTGCTCTAAATTCATTTGTAGTTCCTGAATGTAAGGATCTACAAGTGAATCATCTTTTATTTTTCTTATTTTTAAGGGTTTATGTAAACGCACAATCGCCATTTCCTCGTCTTCAAGATAAATTGCATTCGAAGTGTATTCTATAAACGGTGATGCATCTGAGGCGATAAAATATTCGTTTTCGCCTACGCCAATTGCTAGCGGACTTCCTAATCGTGCTACAATTATTTCATCTGGATTTTTTTTATCAAAAACACAAACTGCATAAGCCCCAACAACTTGATTTAAAGCAACCTGCACAGCTTTGCCTAATTTTAATTTGTCTTTCTTTTGAACGTCTTCAATTAAATTTATTAAAACCTCGGTATCGGTATCTGATTTAAAAATATAACCTCTTTTGATTAACTCCTTTTTTAAAGGTTCATAATTTTCTATTATTCCGTTATGAATTATGACTAAGTCCCCCGAGTTTGAAACATGTGGATGTGAGTTTACATCATTTGGAACACCATGAGTAGCCCAGCGGGTATGTCCCATTCCAATTGTACCATTTATTGTAATCTCACTCGATTTTAATTCTAAGTCAGAAACTTTACCTTTTGTTTTAGCAATTTTTAAATCTGTGCCATCAAAAAGCATCACTCCTGCACTGTCATAACCTCTATATTCTAAACGTTTTAATCCTTTAATAACAATTGGAAACGCCTCTCTGTGACCTATATAACCTACAATTCCACACATAATATTTTTCTTTAATCAGGTTTAGTATAATAAACTTCTAATTTTATTTTTTTATCATCTGGAACATTTGAATTTGTACCATATAAAACAGTTCCTAGCGGATTTATAACAGACATTACAGGAATATATTTTGCTGTTTTATTTTCTATTATTCCTGATAGAGGATTTATTTCTAAATAGTTAAAAGGAGTTTTTAAATATGCATTAGAAGCATTTAAAATATTTTCTGTTACTACCAACCCGAGTCTGACGCTCGTTGTATCTTTAACATTTGGGACATTTCCATTTTTAACTAAACCTCTCAAGTAGTTGGTAATTCTCACTTTATAAACATATCCTTTGGAATCACCCGATTTTTTCTTGATTATTCCACCATGAATAAACTTATTATATTTTGTACTTGAACTTGTAGAATTATCATAAAAGTAATCAATAACTGGTCGGTGATTGGTCAAATCATATAAAAATATTCTATTAGGTTCTGGAGTGTCTGTCATTGCAGTTTTATCAATATAAAATGACAAACTTGCATCATTTATAAGAATGTTTTTTGCTCTAAAATCATTTAATTCTGAAGATGCAACATTTGGATATCCACCAAAAAGTTTAATTACTGCCATCGATCCTGCGCCACCTTTTATATAGAGTTTTTCATCTCCAACAGTAGTGTTTGGGTTTGTAATAGCAGTAGTATAGGTAGAATTAAAATTGTTATTGTAGAAATTTATTGAATTTCCAGAAAGGTTTACTATTAAAGTCTTTTTTATAGGTGTTGCAATAGTTGCAGATGTATCATCTCTGTAAACAATATATATTCTTCCTTGTGCAAAATTCATTCTGGCTAATGCTCCTTGATCTGGCGAATCTGTTGTGTTATCAACTTTAAAATACAACCCTCTGAAATAATTTTTAAATCCATCGGCATTATATAAATTGGAAGATGGTGTGTTGAAGATTTTATTATAAAAAAAGTTTTTATTTAAATTAACAAACATTCCTGGATTTGCTCTTTCTCTTACAGCATCAACACCAGCTGTTCCAGGCGTTCCGTCAGCTTTATTTTTATAATATATAATTTGATTGGTTTTAAATTCAAATTGATCGTTTTGGCTTACATCTGAATCGTCATTCAATCGAACACCACCATTTCCTAAAAAAGAATCAAAATCTGATTGTTGATCAGAAAAATATCTTTGTTGTTGCGTTAAACCTTGATTTGGGTCAAAATTCTCGATAGGTTTTGTACACTCATAAATGCTTAGCTTAATTTTATTAGCTCCTTGAATAGAATCTAACTGAAATGTAGAATTTCCTGAGTCAGCATCGGTTGCTAAAACATGAGAAAAATAGGGAACATATAAGTAAACAGAATCTATTTTACTGGCATCAACATGATAAAAAGTTGGCTGATACGCTGCTAAACCTACTTGAGTTAAAAAACTTGCTTTGGTTTTTCCGAAAACTGTATTGTTATAATATCCTAATAAATTTGTAGGTAAATTATTAGTTTGTACAGGACCTAAAGATTGATTGTATGCTACCACAGCCGATGATAAACTATCTAAACCATAATGATCATCGCCTACAATATTAGCTCCTAATTGATTGTAATCTTTATCACAAGATGCTAAAATTGATATTATAAAAAGTATTACAAGAGACTTGGCTAAAATATTAAATTTCATTTTTATTGACTATTAAATTTGATTTAGAGCATATTTTTATAAAATGAAGTATATGCCTGCGCAAATTCTTCTTTCGGTGTGAAAGGTAAAAAAGGTTTATTTGAAGATTGTATAAATTTTGTTAAACTATCTGATAGATTTTTTGATGCAATTATCACAGCATCAGAGTGTTGTATAGATGTTTTAATTAGATTTTCATAATTTGGAGTTTCTAATTCTGTAATTGCATCGGCAGGAATTCCGTCAAACTTAATTTTGTTTATCATTTCGTGATCTAAACTGCCATCAAAAGATTGACTGTAAATAGAACTTACAATTTTTGTTTGAGAGAATAAGGCTTCATCCTTATAATAATGTTTCATATATACAGGCAACATCGATGCCATCCAGCCGTGAACATGAATAATATCGGGTACCCAATTTAATTTTTTCACAGTTTCGACAACTCCTTTTGCAAAAAATATAGCTCGTTCATCATTATCAGGATACATAACACCGTCCTCGTCAGAAAAAGTTGCTTTTCTTTTAAAATATTCATCATTATCAATAAAATATACCTGAATTCGTTCTTTAGGAATCGATGCCACTTTTATTATCAAAGGCATATCAACATCATTGACTACAAGATTCATCCCAGAAAGCCTAATAACTTCATGCAACTGATGTCTTCTTTCGTTGATATTTCCATAACGTGGCATAAAAATTCTGATTTGTCCTCCCTGATCATTAATCATTTTAGGCACATCATAAGACATTAACGAAACTTCATTTTCTGCCAAATAAGGTACAACTTCAGATGATACATACAATATCCTCTTGTCTTCCATATATTGAATTATTTATTTTAGTGCAATAAAAAGCATGCAAAATTACGAAATTTTATGTAGATAAATACTAAAATAGTAAGTTTGTAGCCTCTTACAAACTTTTTGCAATGCTGATTTATACTAAAAAAGCCGATTTACAACTTTATTTACAAGCAAAAAAATCATTAAATAAGACTATTGGTTTTGTTCCAACTATGGGCGCGCTTCATAAAGGTCACTTATCTTTATTAAAAAAATCGCTGTCTCAAAATGACATTACTGTAATAAGCATTTTTGTAAATCCAACGCAATTTAATAATCTTGAAGATTTAAAAAAATACCCAAGAACACTCGATAGTGATCTTGAAAAAATAAAATCTATTTCAGAAAACATACTTGTTTATGCACCCGATGTCTCGGATATTTATGATAATCAAACAACAGCAACTCATTTTGATTTTGACGGATTGGAAAATCAGATGGAAGGGAAATTTCGTCCTGGTCACTTTGACGGAGTTGGAACTGTAGTAAAAAAATTGTTTGAAATAGTAAAACCCACAACTGCCTATTTTGGCGAAAAAGATTTTCAACAGCTACAAATTATTAAAAAATTAACTTCAAAATATGCTATTCCTGTAGCAATTGTTGGGTGTGAAATTTTTAGAGAAAAAAACGGTTTGGCAATGAGTTCGCGTAACGAAAGATTATCAATTGATGAAAAAGAAAAAGCCTCAATAATTTACAAAACACTCAATCAAGCAAAGATTATGTTTGATAATCAAACTGCAGAAAAAGTTACTCAATATGTTATCGATGTCTTTAAAAATAATCCAGATTTTGAATTAGAATACTTTGAAATTGCAGATGAGGCAACTTTAAAATCGTGTTTCAGAAAAAACAAAAACAAAAAATACAGAGCATTTATAGCTGTTTTTATCAATAATATTAGATTGATTGACACAATTTCATTCTAAATTAAAAAATAATAATACCTTTGCGCTATGCAAATTCAAGTAGTAAAATCTAAAATTCATCGTGTTAAAGTTACTGGTGCCGATTTAAATTATATCGGAAGCATAACTATAGATGAAGCTCTAATGAACGCTTCAAACCTAATTGAAGGTGAAAAAGTTTCTATTGTAAACATCAATAACGGAGAACGATTTGAAACTTATGTCATAAAAGGGGCTGTAAATTCTGGTGAGATTACTTTAAACGGTCCTGCTGCTAGAAAAGTTCAAAAGGGAGATATTATAATTATAATTTCTTATGCTACTTTAGATTTTGAAGAGGCTAAAACCTTCAAACCTTGGCTCGTTTTTCCGAATGAAAACGATAATTCTCTCAAATAAACTTTGTGAAAGAAACAAGTAGCAAATGGTTGTCTATTTTACTTCCTATTTTTTTAGGTATTTTCTTAATTGTTTACCAATACAATTCGTTTACAAAAGGACAAATTGTTGAAATTGAAGGCTATTTTAAAAACGCAAATTACTTTTTTGTTTTTTTGGCACTTTTAGCTGCCTTTTTTGGTAATGCTTTACGAGCTTACAGATGGAAATATATGTTGTCGCACTTGGGTTATAATTCTAGTTTTAGAAATAATTTTATGGCAGTTAATATTGGCTATTTATTAAATTTAACAGTGCCAAAATCAGGAGAAATTTCTAGAGCTTTAATTGTAAAAAAATACAATAATATTCCGTTTGACAAAGGTTTTGGAACTATAGTTGCCGAAAGAATTATAGATGTGTTTTTCTTAATTTTTTTTATGCTTCTTGCTGTTATTCTTCAGTTTGATATTATAAAATCTTTCATTTTTGATAAATTACCCATTAGAACTTTAGTTTTAATTTTACTCCTTGGTACAACATTACTTTTAGGTTCAATTTTGGTTTATAAATATTCTAAATTAAAACTGGTTTTATTTATAAAAACTAAACTAGCAGGGCTTAAAGAGGGATTGTTAAGTATTTTTTATATGAAGGACAAATGGATGTATTTATTTCAAACATTTCTAATTTGGAGTTCTTATTTAGTAACATTTTATTTAGCAACTTTTGTGGTTTCAGAAACAATTTCGCTCTCTTTTAGTGCAATTATTACCTCGTTTGTTGTAGGAAGTATTGCAATTGCTTTCACAAATAGTGGTTTTGGGTCGTATCCTTTTTTAATTTCAAAAGTATTGGTTTTTTATGCTGTTGCCGAGACTGCCGGAAACGCTTTTGGTTGGATAATTTGGACTTCACAGATGCTTTTAGTATTATTTCTTGGGCTTTTGTCATTTATATTTATTCCAATATTAAACCGGAAATAATATGGAGGAAATATTAATAATTTCAAATTATTATCCGCCAGAAAAAGGTGCTGCATCAAACAGAATAGAGCAACTGGCTTTGAAGTTGTGCCAAAATAATTACAAAGTTTCTGTAATTTGTCCGTTAGGGAATTATCCTAAAGGAGAATTATTTGATGAATATAAAGGGAAATTTTTTGTTACTGAAAACCGTGATCATATTATTGTAAAACGATTGTGGATTTATCCTAGTATAAGTAAAAATAGTGCGGTCAGGATTTTTTCGGTTTTATCATTTGCAACCTCCTTATTTTTCTATTTGGTATTTAAAAAAACACCTCATAAAATTGTAATTCAATCTCCACCACTATTACTCTCGTTTATTTCGATTTTTGTTTTAAAGCTGAAAAATAAAAAAATAATTCTCAATATTTCTGATTTGTGGCCTTTGGCGGCGGTAGAATTAAAAGCACTAAAAGAGAACTCGATATCTCATAAATTATCCTTGTTTTTAGAACGGTTTATTTATAAAAAAGCTAGTATTATTATAGGACAGTCAAATGAAATTATAACGCACGTAAAATCGCTATTTCCAGAAAAAATATGTTATTTGTATCGAAATTTTCCAAATCATACTTTAGCGCATTTAAATTTAACTACAGAGATAAATCAACCTATAAAAATATTTTATGCTGGCCTTTTAGGAATTGCTCAAAACGTTTATGAAATGTGTCAAAAAATAGATTTAAACGCACTAAATATTGAGCTTCACATTTTTGGTGATGGTGCCGAAAAAAGTCAAATAGAAACTTTAATCGATTCTAAAAAACAAAAAAATATTTTTTTTCACCCAATGATGAATCGGAACGATTTACACGAAAAATTAAAATCGTTTGATATTGCAATTGTTCCGTTAAAAGTTCGTATTTATGGTTCAGTACCTTCAAAAATATTTGAATATGGTGCATTAGGCTTTCCTATATTATATTTTGGTGGTGGTGAGGGCGAACGTATTGTTGAAGAGAATAATTTAGGCTGGATAGCTGCTGTAGGAAATTATACCGAGTTGAACGAGATACTTAAATCTATATCAAAATTAAATAAACAAGAATTAGATTTGATGAAAAAAAGAAACTTTGAAAGAGCCAAAAAAGTATTCAATTTAGACAATCAAATGAATGTTTTAATTAAAAAGAATGTTTTTTAATAGGCTTTATCCTCGCCTTTTACAGCATTTAAAATAGTAAGAAATATTATTTTTAAATCTAATGCTAAGGACCAATTTTCAAGATAAAAAATATCATATTTAACCCTGTTTATAATATCATTTTCATTCTCAACTTCGCCTCGATAACCATTTGTTTGCGCAAGTCCTGTTATTCCAGGTTTAATAAAATGACGTACCATAAATTTATCTACACGTTTTGCATACATTTCGGTATGACTAACCATGTGAGGTCTTGGTCCTACAACCGACATATCGCCTATCAAAACATTAAAAAATTGAGGTAATTCGTCAATACTTGTTTTTCTAATAAACCGTCCAACTTTTGTTATTCTAGGATCATTTTTAGAAACTTGTTCCAAATCGGCAATTTCATTTATTGTCATTGATCTAAATTTGTAACAATCAAATTCGTGATAATTTAAACCATTTCTTTTTTGTGTAAAAAATATAGATCCTTTTGATTCCCAGAGTATAAATAATCCCAAAATAGGAACTAACCAAGTAAGAATTACAATGATAATTAATAATGAAAATAGGATATCGAATGAGCGTTTGACAATCTTGTTTATTTGAATGTCAAGTGGAATATTTCTAAGGGAAACTATAGGTATATATCCGTAATAATCTAAAATTAAATTCCTGGCAGTTATTTCTTTTTCATCGGGTAAAAATTTTAGAGTTTTCAAATTATTATCAGTAAAATCAACAAAATTGTTTACATCTGTATTTGACAAATCAGCTAGTGCACAATAAATTTCATCAATTTTATTATCGGTAACAAAATCGAAACAATCTTGAATTTGTTGCTTTTTATGAGCTTTTAAATCAAATATCTTTTCTAATTTATAACCATAATTAGGATTTTCATTAAAAAAATCTACTAGTTGAGTAATATTTTTATCCTCACCAACAATTACTACTCTTCTAAAATTTCCTCCAAATACAACTCTAAATTTTCTTAAAAAATAATAAATAAATAATTTTTCGCAAGCAATTAATAACATTGCTATTGTTACAAATTGAATTATTAGAGATGGTTCTGAAAATTTTAAAAAATAACCAATATACGCAAAGTTTACTATTGTAAAAATTACATATTGTTTGATGATTTTTGTGATGATTTCTGATGCTTTTGTAAATCGATATACTTCATAAAAACCAACATTTAGGGAAATAATAATCCAAGAAAAAGATACAAAAAGATGATAATACAACCCGTTGAGAGAATTTATCAACAAATGGTATGCTAAAAAATTTATGATAATCAAATCTAATGCATAGGAAAACGGTCTAATGTATATCGAAAATCTGCCAGTATGTCTTTGCACTAGGAAATATATTTAGAGAAATCTTTATGTTCTTCTTTTAGCAATTCTTCGGTCGATAATGATTTAAAATAATCGTAGGTCATTTTCATTCCTTCTTGTCTCGACACTTTAGCGTCCCAACCTAAAATGCTTTTTGCTTTTGCAATATCTGGTTGTCGTTGCAATGGATCATTTACTGGTAGCGGATGATAAACCACTTTCTGATTTGTACCTGTTAATTTTATGATTTCATCTGCAAAATCTTTAATTGTAATTTCATCTGGATTTCCAATATTTACAGGATATACATAATCCGAATGCAGTAATCTGAAAATTCCTTCTACTTGATCGGTTACATAACAAAAAGAGCGGGTTTGACTACCATCGCCAAAAATGGTTAAATCTTCGCCCCTCAAAGCTTGACCAATAAAAGCTGGAATTACCCGACCATCATTGAGTCGCATTCGTGGTCCATAGGTATTAAATATTCGAACAATTCTAGTTTCAACACCATGAAAAGTGTGATATGCCATTGTAATAGATTCTTGAAACCGTTTAGCTTCATCATATACACCTCTAGGTCCTATGGTATTTACATTACCATAATATTCTTCGGTTTGCGGATGAATTAATGGATCGCCATACACTTCGGATGTTGAAGCAATAAGAATTCTAGCGTTTTTAACCCTTGCCAAACCTAGAAGATTGTGTGTGCCTAGCGAACCTACTTTAAGCGTTTGAATTGGAATTTTTAAATAATCTATTGGGCTTGCTGGTGAAGCAAAGTGCAATATATAATCTAATCGACCTGGAACATGAACAAACTTGGTAATATCATGATGATAAAATTCAAAGTTTTCGAGTTTAAAAAGGTGTTCAATATTTTTTAAATCACCCGTAATTAAATTGTCCATTCCCATTACAAAATAACCTTCGGCAATAAAACGATCGCAAAGATGGGAACCTAGAAACCCAGCAGCGCCTGTAATTAATATTCTTTTCATAGTTTTGAAGGATTGTCTTTATGTAAATTAGGCACTGAAAAGTTAAACATACAATAAATTGTAACAAAAAAAACGATACCTCGTTGCCTGCAAAAAAAAGATTCAGACAAAAATAAGATTATCATTGTGATTGCAAAAACAATATGTAGAAAATCTTTTTGCTTCCATCCATTTTTACAATTAAAATAGAGCATTGCAATTAAAATTAAAAACCCAAAAACTCCCAATTCTGAAAAGGTTTGAATATATTGATTGTGAAAATTAAAGTCACCATAACCATCATACAGTTGATGTTGCTTACTTTTTTTTTGTATTTCGTCTTGAGAAGCTTCTAGCCCAAAACCAGTCCAAAAAACGTTTTGTTCTTGTAGCATTTCCTTAAAAATTCTCATTTGATAAACTCTTAGAGCCGTTCCGGGAAAAAAATTATTGTTTTCAAATTTTTTATTATTCCAAGCTTGTTTTAAACTCACATTATACACTTTGGCATTTTCGTTTCCAATTTTATTGTTAACGGTATTGTCAACAAATGCCGTTTCATATTCTAACAAAAAGCGTTGCTTGACTTCTTTTACAAAAAAAAGTGAACCTACAACAAATGCAATAACAGTAATTAGAGTTGTTGATTTTACACCGGTTGGAATAGGAGCAAAAAAAGAATAATAACAAATGATTAAAATAAAATCAATAGTTATTATGCTTTTTGATGATAATAAAAAGATTACTATTGATAAAAAAAATAAGGCGGTTTTGTCTAAAACAGTTTTTTCTTTTAAAGAAATAAAATAAAAAATTGCAAATGATGCAAAGACTGAAACATATATAGCATTAACATCTTTGGTAACCAATTCATGATAAAAAAAAACGGAGGCATCATGGGTGTTATAATATCTATAAGAAGCATTTAAAAGATAGTATAAACCAAAAAAGAGCATTGCAAAACTAAATAGCCTGAATGTCTTGTAAATTTCCTTTTTGTTTAATCTTGGCATGATTAAAAACGCTAACGGAATAAATAAAAAAGGGAGTTCTTTTTGTAAACCAGACAAAGTATTGGACAAATTTCTTGTCCAGAAGAGTGAAAAAAACATCAAAAAATAAAATAAAACAGGAAGAATTAAAATTTTATTGAGTTCTATTTTAGTCTTTTTGCTATGGTAAATAGCAATAAGTACGAATGTAATAATTGCAATACTCACCACAATAGTTTTTAATGGAATGACAATAAGAATGGTTGCTATAAGGTAAATAAATATAGATTGATTGTTAAAAAATTCAATTTTTTTTAACAATGCAATTTTCAAAAAGTTGTAAATATTTACCATTTATTGTATTCCAATTGTATTCGTTTGCAACAGCATTGAAGTTGTTTTGAATAAATTGCAAGTTATTATTTTTTTTTATTTCTGCGATTATTTTTCTTACTTCTTCTGAATTTGAAAAATAATAAGCATTTTCTTTTAAAATGGCACTATTAAACTCATTGTTATGAGCAATAATTAGGGCTTGAGAAGCCATTGCTTCGAGCAAAGAAGGATTGGTTCCGCCAACTGAATGTCCGTGAAAATATAAATTAGAAAAATACCTTAGATTATCTAAATGTTCTATGTTATAAATGGCGCCTAAAAAACGAATTGTTGTTGTAGTTTTGAATTTTTGTTTTAAATAGTTTCCGAATTTGGTATTGTGATTTCCAATGACAATCATTGGCGTATTATCTTGACTTAAAACAACGCCATCCAAAATGGTTTCGATATTATTTTCGGGTTCTAAACGAGCTAAAATCATGTTGAATTGGTATTTTTCAACATTATATTGAGTAATTAATTGCTCATTTGGATTGGTAAATAACGAAGCACCATAAGCAATATAGGTTGATTCTTTATCATATTTTTGTTTAAGATATTTTTGAATTCCGATTGAATCTGATACTAAATAATCGCTGCTTTTTACTGCTAACTTTTCGGCAAATAAGAGTCCTTTTTGAACCACTTTTGCATATTTAGATCTTTTCCATTCTAAACCATCCATATTTGTAATTACGATTGGTTTTTTAGGCAATAAAAAATACCAAACCGAACTACTTGTGTAACCCAATTGCAAAATAATATCGAAGTTTTGCTTTCGAATATCTAAAATGCAATTTAAATCATAAATAAATTGACCGGCAGTTCCTATTTTATTTTCTGGATCGTATTTATGAATAATCTTTACGCCTTTGAACGTTTTCTCTTTATAGGGATGATTGTGGGAATTGTATACGTATACTTCGTGCTTTTTTTCGGCTAAAAACACAGAAAAATATTCTGCAAATTGTTCAAAACCGCCATAGTGGTTAGGTATTCCTCGTGTTCCTAGAATGGCTATTTTCATGCAATTTTTTTCTGTGTGGATTGCAAAAGTAGGTAATTTTAGAATTATTTAAAAAAAGAGTTTTGGATATACTAATTTGGCTGGCAGTTAAGGTTAAAAGCAATGAAATTTTGAAAATGTGTTAAATTTATATTTAAAACATTTTTAATCTATCTTTTATAACAGATGCAGCTATTTTCCAATTGTACTTTGCAACTAATTTTTCGATATTTGAAAGATTGATTTCTTCAGATAATGCTTTGTTGATAACTCTCAGAATGTCTTGTTTATCATATGGATTAAAACCATTTTCTTTACTGAAATCAAAATCGGCCATTGCGGTTGTGTTAGAAAAAACTGATGGTATTTTGGCAGCGATAGCTTCTATTGGAGGAATACCAAATCCTTCGGCAAATGAAGGATAAACCGCTAAATCTGCACCTCGTAAAAGTAGAAGAAGCTGTTGAAAATCGACTTTATTTAGTGTGATTATCTTCAATTTTATATCTTGAGATAAATTAGCATAATAATCGTTGTACTTTTTATTTTTGATTGCTTTGTCTCCAACAAAAACTAGTGAAAAATCGTTATAAAATTTATTTTCTACAAATACTTCGAGTAATGTAAAATGATTTTTTCTGGGTTCCCATCGGCTTACATAGATCCAATATTTATTTAGCTTGTATTGGTCTTCTAGCTGTTTTTTTATTTCGGATTTGTTATACGGTTCAAAATATACTGGGTCAACTGCATTAGGCGTGATTTCGATTTCCTGTATTTTGAAATGTTTTTGGATTTGTTTTTTAGAAAACTCGGAAACCGTTAGAACAATTTCAGATCGTTTGGCACTCCATTTAAAAAGCAGTTTATTTTTAAATCGGTAACTTAACGGAAAATATTGAGGAAAATCTAAAAACAAAATATCGTGTATTGTAACAATATAGTTGCATTTTTTTATTGGTGGCACTATGTACTGAAAGTGTGCGTAATCAATTTTGTTTTGTTTTATTAGTTTAGGAATATCAATTAATAATCTGTAAAATTTATTGTTGGATTTGTATTTTAAATAATATACATTATCATGTTCGCCAAAAATGTTTTTTACAATTTCTATAGTATTTGCTGCAAAAAAAAAATTGAATTTTTTATCTTTTATCATTTCAAGATAAATGCCTTTCAAATAGGTTGTTGTGCCTTGAAAGCTCCCATCAAAAACATGACAATCGACCAGAATATTCATTTTATCCTTATTCATTTTCAATAGCAATATGTTTGTTATTTTCTCTAATAAGCACTTCTTTTAAAGCTATTAAAAATCCAATAATAATTGATTTATTATCGAGTTTTAGATACAATCCTAAAAACACCCAGTTCGAAACTATTAAAAAAACACTAGTTCCTACTAATAAAAAATTTATATTTTTAACCGATTCGAAATCTGATTTTTTTTGTCTAAACAAGATAATAATAAAAAATAAACTAAAAAGGACGCCTATAATTCCTGATTTTAAAAATACAGTCATAAATCCGTTATGTACAATTGGAATGTTTTGAACAAATTGTCCGTCATTTGAAAGCATTCTTACTCCAAGATTTAAAGTCGATCCTAATCCTTCACCAATAATGACCGTTCCAACTCCTTTGCTTGACACTTGTTTTACGGTTATGATGTTTTCAAATGAGCGGTAATTATCATTAAAATCTTTCCAGTCTTCTTTGTTTATATGGGTTTTAAAAGCTTCTTCGGGAGCAATTTTTATCTTATAAAAAAAAGCTTCTAACCCTTTTCCGCCTCTTTGAGGATTAAAATAAACAATCGTAAAATACCCAACAACGACAGTTACTGCAATTGAGAATAAAATTATTAAGGCTTTTTTAGTAATTGCAAAATATCCTTTAAGTGCGATAATCAAGATTATTAATTGAATCATGTTGGTTCTAGCCATATATAAAAAACTAGAAAAACTTACAATTAATAGTATCAATCGAGCGCGATTTTTAGTTATATCGATATTGAATTTAGTTTTGAATAAAAGCAGAATTATTATGTAAATTTCATAATCGCTAAAATAGCCTCCTTCTTGTCGTAACAAATTTAACTGTAACGATTGGTACTTTAAAAAAGCTATAAATACAATAACAAGATGCATTAATGCAATTAAAAGGCCAACATAAATTAAAGCTTTAAAAGCGGTTTTACTATTAAAACGACATAATTGATACCCTACTAAAAGTCCTAAAATTGGTTTTACTATATATGTAAAATCTCTTATAAAAGGGAAAAGTTGAAATTTATTAAAAAAGGAAGAAAATGTGGCAATACATAATATGACTAAAAAAATACTAACATATTTAAAAATAGTAATTGAATAGTTCTGTTTTACCGTAATTAAAAGTGTGATTAACCATACTAAAAAAGTTAATTCATAAACTGGAAACAAAGACACTACTATACAGGCAAGCAGCAATAACTGATATGATAATCCTTGTGTATTTAATTTCATTTTTTAAGTACAAATAAAATTTAAAGCAATGTATTTTTAATTTTAGTTGTTGAATTGGTTTCGATATCAAAAATGTCTAAATCTTGTATCACTTTTAATCTTTCATTATGTCTTAAAAAGGTTAATTCTCCCTTTTCATTTTTAGAGTCTCTGTTGTCGGATTCATTATATCCATTTTTTGCAGAATAAATTTTAAATGGTGATGACAAATCTTTTCTAACAAAATAAGCGTTTATCCCTGCAGATGTAGTTCCTATAAAATCATATCCTTTTTGTTCCGCTAAATGACAGAATGCGCCTAATGAAGCTCCAAAATACAATTCTGAAAAGTGCGCTTTGCCTCGAACAAAATCTGATTTATATGGAACTGTAAGTTTTTTGGTATAGCCAAAAGCAGAATTGTATTCGCAAATAACAATACGAGGTTTTATCACATTTATTTCATCCCAAATCCAATAATCATTACCATCTATATCAACACTTAACAAGCCAATATCTTCTGTTTTAGTATAATCGCTAATTAATTGATTGATATTATCTTTTGTAATAAATGTTTGCTTAGCCACTATATCGTATTTCCAATAAATAAAATCTTTTTTTATAAAATTTATATTTTTTTCACTTCCGTCAAGAACCAAACCTGACCAATTATTATTGATTAATAAATAGCGTGTATTCGATTCGGTATATGTTTCTACGCCAAATTCTATAAAGATTTTATTTGGGATTTCAATTTTACTAATTATATATTGAATTATACCATCTTCACCACGTTGCGAAAAAACCTGAAATTCAACCTCATCTAACGATTCTATTTTTTCTTTTTTACTATTTATGTTGGCTAAAATTTTACCATTTAATAGTGCTGTTTTATGTGTTTCGTAATTAAACTTTTGATACAACTTTTTGTATAAATATTTTATATAATCGATCATATTATCTTATTTCTTTTGAAAAATAATGCTTTAATACTATTAAATAGATTACTATTAAAATAGCTTCGGTTAAAATTAATATGATAAAAGCTTCTTTTAATCCGTAAAACTTCATTACTAATGACATTGTTACAATATTAAAACAAGTCATTATTATAGTTGTTCTTATGTATTGTTTGTTTTTGTTAAGACTAAAAATTAACTGTTCTAATGGCAATGTAAATCCTATCAAAAAAGGAATTAATAGTGCAATATGCAAATAAATTTCCAATTGCTTTATATGATTTGCTTCTACTCTAAAAAACTTCAGAATCCAGAAAGAAAAAACGCCAACAATTATCAATAAAATACTAGTGAAAATTAAATTGAATCCGTTAAATTTTTTCCATAAAAGCAATCCTGAATTTATACTTTTATCGATTGCAAAGCATACATAACTGTATGAAAATTTAAAAAACAATTGCAAATAGGTTCTAAAAAAATTAATGATTTGTTCGATAACTTTAAATTTTCCAGCGATAAGATCGCCAGCAAAAAAACTAATTATAATTACTGAAGAATAATTTCTGATAGCAAAAAACAATTGTGAGATACAAAAAGTAAAATCGCGTTTTAATAATTTTATAACTTCTTGTTTATTTATGGTATTAAAAGAAAAGTTATATGTTTTTACAATCCAAATAAATCCGATTGCATTAGCAATAATAGTTCCTAAACCCAACCATAAATTGGCATAAATGTAGTCGTTAACAGAACTTATACAAAGAAAAACACCTATAAAATAGATGATTTTTGCTAAAACATTGATTGTTGTTATCCATTTAAAATTTTCAATTCCTTGTAAGAACCAAGTTGGATTTATGGATTGACCAATAATTATAGCAACACTATAAATGATCATTATGCCAATTGATTTAAAATAAGGAACAAAGGAAACAAGCATTAGAATAAAAAATAGCACAATTATTACTAAAAATAGTTTTGCTGTATAATTTGTTACAAAAGTGCTTTCTAAAACCTTTGTATTATCTCTATTAATTGCGGTTTCTTTCACTCCGATTATAAAAGAGCTATAATCTACAATTACTATTAAAATATAAGCTAAGGATTGTCCTATTGCAATTACACCAAGTTTTTCTAGCCCACAAGTATAAATTAAGTACGGTGTAATTAATAGCGGACTTAAAATATTTATTCCTTGACCAACACCATAAATTAGAAAATCTTTTATGGTTTTACTTTGAAAAATCTTTTGAAAAAGGGTATTAAACAAGTTGTATTATTTTAATGCAAATATAAAAAAGGATTTAATAATAATAATGTGGATATAAAAAATAAAAAACCATCTGAATTAGATGGTTTTTATGTAAGTTTATTTTAATTTTATTTTATCAGGGTTTGAATTTTATCGTGTAATCCAACAGCTGTAAAAGACATTGGATCGTATGTTCCATCTTTAGAAACAAATGGAGTTATACTGCCTTTTTCTTTGTTAAATTTTAAAGTTCCTGGGTTAAAACTTATGTAATTTGCTATTTCATTTTTATTAATAACAAATGATTTTCCTAGATATTCTATTTTAATATTATTGATAATAATTTCTGATTGTTCTTTGTTAATACCGTAATCAAGTCTGAAATAACTTGGCAATTCGTCTTCAGGTAGGGCAAAAACTATATCTTGTGCAGTAGGACTTCCTTTAAAAACAGCATATAGCGATTTTTTTTCGTCAAAAGGTTCTGGGCTGTCGGTATCTCTATAATAAACTTGAAAACTATCGTCTTTTAAAACCAAAGCATTCATGGTTATTTTAATTTGATTTGTTTTTACTTCTTCTTTTTTTGTATCTGTTCCCTCTGATGTTGCTTCTTTAGAATCATTTTTACAAGAAAAAAGTGTGATGCCTAATAGTACAATTAATAGAATTTTTTTTGCTTTCATTTTTTTTGATTATTTTTTGCAAAATTATACTTTTTTTTTAAATATTAGAAATTTGTTTGAAAATTTAAACTATCTATTACCTGTTATTACCGAATATAAATGATTTAAATATTTTTTAAGCACAACCGCGGAAAATAAACTAAGAATAATGCTAATGATTGGAGCGCTAAAATATATAATTAAATAGTGCACTTCTGTTTTGCCTAAAATAAAAAACAGGGCTTTTTTCATAATAGTTAAAAATGGCTCATGAAAGGCAAAAATGAAAAATGAGAGTTCGAAAATTTTATATTGTTTTATTTCTTTTAGACCGAAAAGCGTGTCATAAATCATCCAAAAACTAATTAATCCAATTATTATAGATAATTTATGAAGTAGATTAACTATAATTTCTAATCCATCATTAAAAAGAACTATTGTTTTGATAGTAATTAGTAATTGCCAAAATAAAAATAAAAAATACCATTTATAATTTAACCATTTCATTTCAAGGAATTCTGGTTTATTGATTGAAAAACAAGCTCCTAATGAAAAAAACAAAAGGGCTTCGCTTGTTAAAAAAACTGTATCTTGATTGAAAAGCCAAAACCCAGCAACTACTATTATATAAATAAGTTTTAATTTTCTTATTAAAAAATAAATAAATGGTGACAAAAATGTAATAACGATTAAGTCTCTAATAAACCAAAATTGATAAGGTATTAAATTGACAAATATTGCTTTTAACCAATCTAAACTATTATAATTAATTATTAATTTTTTTGTGAAAAACATTTTGCTTTGAGGGAAACTCTGTAATAAGAAGTAAATTAGAATCCCAAATAACACCCAAAAAAAATAAGGAACAACCAGCGTCTTAATTCTTTTTTTTATTTTATAAGTAAAATTTACTAAATCATTGTTTATATCTATAAAAAAAAGGAAGCCTGATATAAAGAAAAAAAGAGGTACTGCAATTCTAGTTATACCATTAGAAATATAATTTTGGAGAAACCAGTTGCTACCTTTTTCAAAATGCAAAATAAATCCACCTTGTTTTGTATCAAGATTATAAGCATGTAAAAAAACTACCATTATAATAGCCACAAAAGAAAGTTTTTTAATCTTATTGCTTAAATAGAAAGTCATTAATTTATACTAATTAGGAAGTATTTTTACTTTATTGATTCTTGCGTTTCTATCTATTTTATCAATCATTACGTCGTTGTCAAAGCTAAATTCAAGCTGAATTTCTTGATTGTTTTTTAATGAAAGACTAACGTTGGGATTGGGTTTTTTTGAATTTTCATTTAGATAAAACTCACCTATTTTTTGGCCTTTGTTTTTAATATTAAAATGGGCATTGATTCCTTTTAAAGGTTTATCTGGATAACTTATTCCTTCAATAATTATTTTATAATTTCCCTTTTTTAAATATATTTTTTCGGATTTAGTTGTTGTATTTTCCAAAAATACTAATCCACTATTATTTTCAGATTTTATCGGAAAAAAATTTTCGAGATTTAGTGATTCAATTGCTGAAACAAAAGTATTTAAATTTTTCTTAACAATTTTTAAAGGCTTTTTATAATCTGTGATTTGCAATTTTTTATCAGTTTTAGTATAGTTCATATTTCCATTTTTATCGATAATTAAAATTCCCAAATTATAAGTCCCTTTATCTAAAACATTTGTGAAAATAATAGTTTTAAAACCTGAGTCGTCTAAATTTCCTTTTGTTAAAGCCTTGGTAACATCTGGTCGTTTTACAATTTTTACTGGCACTTTAAGAGTTGATTTATCATTAAAAATAACCATAAAAGTATTTTCTTCTGATGCATTTTTTGTTGTCTTTAAACATGCCCAACCATTTATTCTTAAAACCGAATTATTAAAAATAAAACTATCAAAATTATATTGAATTGAATTTGTTTCGATTGGTTGATAGTTATCGATTACATAATTGTCTTGCGATTTCAAATTTTCAATTAATTGCTTCAACTTTAGTTCTTCTTCTATAGTTGAATTAAAATAGTGGTCTAATTTTTTTTGACTAGAAAAAATATACACAAAATTGTCTAAAGTTTTAATTGAAACTTTATTACTGTTTAACAAAACTGTAAAATCTTCTAAGTTTTCTGTTGTAGTAATAAATAATTGGTTTTTAATTTCACCTCTATTAAGTTTGCTAACGAGAGTGTCTTTATATTTTTGTGTTTCCTTAGGATTATCTCTTGCAACATAGCCATTGGTTATTGGTTTTTTTGCTTTTAATGCTAGGAAACAAAAGTCTTGATAATCTAAATGATACATTAAACTTGTATTAAAACAAGGATAAGTAATAATTTGATCAAAATTTTTAAATATCGGTATTAGTTTTTCATCCGATAATTTAGTATGATAAACAACGTTTTTAAAATTATTTTTAGTTAATAAATTTTGTGTGTCGTATATCTGTAATAATGTTATTATTAGTATTAACCCTAATTTAATATTATTATTAACTCTTGATTTCGTAAAAATAATTAGTGAGAATATAAAAACTAAATAATAAAAAGGCCAAACAAATCTTCCACTGGCTCTAAAAATAAATCCTAATCTTTCAATACTATTTGGAATTGGATATTCAAAAAGAATCTTTTTACCAAAACTTATTTGATTTGACATTGAGAAAATAAATAATCCTAAACAAAGTATTAAAAGCGGATAATATTTACTTTTAATTTTAAAAACAGGGATTGTTTTATATGTAAAAAGTAAATAAATAAGCAACAAAAGTAAAAGTAATAACATTCCAACTCCAAAATAACCAAAACCTTCATATTGTTTATCATTTACCATTCCTAAATCAGGTAATATTTTAGAAAAATAGCCATAGGAATTAAAAAAAGAATTAAGGTTAAAACTAAATAATCTAAAATTCTCAACAGCTGCTAAATTTGTAGTATTTGATTCCTTTAAATTTATCATTCCAAAAACAATCCAAAAAAGCAAACCTGAGCCAAAAGATATTATCGGAAAATAAATTAGTTTTTTAAAACTTATACTTCGATCAAATAAATAGTTTTTTATTGGCAATATTATATTAAATCCAGCAATCATTAAAGCTATATAAGGATTTATGGTAATTGCTATGAAAAAAATAACAACTTGATTGTAATTTATTTTATCGCTATTTAGCTGTGTTGAAACTTTTATATAATTATAAAATGATGCTAAAATTAAAAAATGAGAACACAATGCTGGATGCAATCCTCTAAAAACTAAAACTGGATTTAATGTTAAAAGTATAACTGCAATGATTTTAAAAAAATAACTAACATTAAAATGTTCACAGATTTTTATTGTATAGTAAGATATGAAAAAGTGACATAAAAATAACCATAGTCCTAAGTATTGGAAATTTTCTGGAAGAAAATCTTTAAAAATCTTAAAAAAAAGAGCAAATAAAGGTATTGAATCTGTAAAACCAACATTAGTCCCAACAGGGTAATAAAAATTCTTTATATCGCCCAAAGGAAATGTCCATGGTTCTTGTCTATAATATGCCCAACCAAGATAATGTTGACCCCAATCATGATAAGCAGACATTAACCAATTAATATTTGTTGGCACAATTATTTGAAAACCATAACAAATTTGAAAACAAATTGAAACAATTATTAAATAAAGTAATTGCTTTTTAAACAGTAAAATTTTAAACATTTTCACTACTTTCTATAAAATCTAAATATATTTTCGAGTTGGGTGCGTTAATATTTTTTCTTGAACTTAACTGTAACAATAAAACTATTAATGTTACTGAAAATAATTGTAAAATGATTCCAGAAATAATTGATATTAAACTAGAAGCCCAACCTGGAATGGCATTGTTAGTAAATAATTTTTGAAATAAAATATACATTACCGAAACAAAACATAAAGCAATTCCATACAATGAAAATCGAAGTATTCGTAAAGATAAAAAATCAAAATACACCGCAATTGAACTTAATCCGTGAATAATTAAACTATTAAAATTCATTTTAGAAACGCCTTTATAACGTTTGCCTCTATCGAGAAGTACTTTATCAAAAGGTATTTTTGATTGAATAATTCCGCCTGAATAATGATTCCAAATATTATTTTGATGAACTACTTTACCTAATAATCGATAAGGTATGATACTAAAATTTCCGAAATTAATTTTTTGTCCTGTTAAAAAGTAAAACAAATATTTATAAAAGAAATAACCTGTTTTAAATACTACCGATTCTTGCCTTTTTTTACGTTGTGCAAAAATTATTTTTTTGCTTTCTAATGTTACTGCTTTTTCTAATAAAAATTTTATGTGTTCTGGTTTGTCCTCACCATCACTATCCATAACAACAACATAATCAACATCTTGAATTTCATTAAAAACAAACTGAAGTCCAACAGCAATTGCTCTTTGGTGGCCAATATTTATCTTTAAATTTAATAATGTAATTGGAATTTTATTAGCATCATTATTAGGAAAGTATTCTGATGTTGAACCATCATTTACAGCAATAATTGCAAAAGAATATCCAGAAGTTTTTTGGCTTATTGCTTCTATTTCTTGAATCAATATTGAAAAACTTTCCCAATCGTTATAAACTGGAGTAACACAATAAATTTTTTTTAATTGATTCATTTTTTTATTCTATTTAAACTATCTTCCCATTCCTCAACAGCAAATGAAAATACATTTTTAATCTTACTTTTATCCAAAACACTATAACTTGGTCTTTTAGCTGGAGTTGGAAAGCTTGACGTTGGTATTGCAAGTAAATTTATTTTAATTTTATTAAACTCGAATATTTTTTTTGCAAAATCATACCATGAACATTGTCCTTCGTTGCTGAAATTATAGATTCCGAAATTGTCTGTTGTTAGTTGTTGGTTGTCTATTTGAATTATCTTTACTAAACATTCTGCTAAATCGACAGCGTTGGTTGGTGTTCCTATTTGGTCGTTTACTACTGATAATGTGTCTCTATCTGAGGCAAGTCGTAACATGGTTTTCATGAAATTATTTCCAAATTGCGAATACACCCAAGAGGTTCTAATAATGTAATATTTATCTGTTATTGCTTGAATGGCTTTTTCTCCTTCTAATTTTGTTTGACCATAAACGCCTGTTGGATTTGGAATGTCTTCTTCTGAATAACCCCTCGACTGCGCTCGGGGTGACAAATTAGAATAATCCCCATCAAAAACAAAATCGGTTGAAACATGAAGTAAAATACAATTGTTTTCTTTACAAACTATAGCTATATTTTTTGCACCAATTACATTTATTAAATGTGCTTTTTCTGGTTCGGTTTCTGCTTTATCAACTGCTGTATAAGCTGCTGCATTTATACAATAATTGGGTTTATATTTAGAAAAAACAACTTGACAATTTTCTGTATTTGTAATATCTAAATCGGATGATGCACAAAAAACAAATGAAATATCTAGATAATTACTAGCAATAAACTGTAATGATTGACCTAATTGACCCTTTGATCCTGTTACTAAAACTACCATACCTTTTTGGCATTTTTTAAAGTGGGTTGCAAAAAATCTTTATCAGAAATAATTAATTTTTCGACCTCAAACTGCCAATTTATGGCAATTTCGATATCATTATAAATAATTCCGCCCTCACTTGCCGCGTTATAAAAATTATCACATTTGTAAAAAAAAGTAGCTGTTTCACTAAGTACTAAAAATCCGTGAGCAAATCCTCTTGGCACAAAAAACTGATTTTGTTTTTCTGCAGAAAGAATAACCGTTTCATATTGACCAAAAGTTTCAGAATCGGGACGAATATCAACAGCAACGTCTAAAACTTCGCCTTGAAGCACTCGAACTAATTTAGCTTGAGCATAATTTCCTGTTTGATAATGCAATCCTCGTAAAACGCCTTTGGTAGAAAAAGATTGATTATCTTGAACAAAATGAACTTGTTGATTGATTCCTTTTTGAAAAGTTTCTTCATTAAAACTTTCCATAAAATAGCCACGCTCATCTTTAAAAATTTTTGGTTCAAGAATAAAACATCCTTTGAGTTTGGTTTCTGTAAAAATCATTTTATTCTTCTAATAAACTCATTAAATGAACGCCATAACCACTTTTTAACAACGGTTCTGCTAATATTTTTAACTGTGTTTTGTCAATAAATCCCATTTTAAAAGCTGCTTCTTCGATAGCTCCAATTTTTAAACCTTGTCGTTCTTCTATCACTTGAACAAATTGTCCTGCTTGCATTAACGATTGGAAAGTTCCTGTATCTAACCAAGCTGTTCCTCTGTCAAGAATGCTTACTTTAAGATTGCCTCTTTTTAAATATTCTTTGTTGACATCGGTTATCTCGAGTTCGCCTCGATGACTTGGTGCAATATTGGCAGCAACTTCTATAACCGAATTGTCATAAAAATAAATACCCGGCACAGCATAATTAGATTTAGGTTGGACTGGTTTTTCTTCAATTGAAAGCACTTTTCCGTTTTTGTCAAAATCTACTACGCCATAACGTTCAGGATCATGAACATGGTAGGCATAAATAATTCCTCCATCAGGATTGCTGTTGGCTTGTAATAACTCGGCTAAGCCAGTTCCGTAAAAAATATTATCGCCCAATATCAAGGCTACTTTATCTGCGCCAACAAACTCTTTTCCAATTATAAAGGCTTCGGCTAATCCGTTTGGGTTTTCTTGAATAGCATATTCAAATCGACAGCCTAGTTTTTTACCATCGCCCAATAATTGTTGAAACAAAGGCAAATCGTGAGGTGTTGATATGATTAATATTTCATTGATTCCTGCCCACATTAATGTTGATAATGGGTAATAAATCATGGGTTTGTCATAAATTGGCATTAATTGTTTGCTTACCGCCAAAGTCAATGGATGCAACCGTGTGCCAGAACCGCCAGCTAAAATGATTCCTTTCATACTTTTTAAACTTTAAATTTTGCCTCTTGTTTTTTGTAAAATAATTTGACGTTGTAAAATAAGTAAAATAAAAAGATAAAAAATAATGGTAAGATGAATTTCATTTTGCCATTAGCACCTTTAGTATTTCTAATATTAATTGTAGAACTGCTTTCTTTTACAATTTTATCAATTCCAATAAGTTCTAATCGGTGTTCTCCTTGCTCTTTAATAAGGTCATTTTTAGTTTTAATAACATCATTTAACTGAGTGTTTTCATTGTAATATATCAGTTTATCACTATTTTGAGCTCCATTTACTTTTTTGGTAAAAGAATTTAAAACTCCATCAATTTGTTTAATAATCGAATCATTTTCAATCATTTTTATTTTGGTATTATTCAAATATTCTTTTTGAACTTTACTATAATATTCTGAATTATTCAAATATTTTAAAATGGGTATTACTGTATTCTCGTCGGTTGTGGGCTTAGATGTTGTATAAGAAATATTGTGAAACATGTAATTTCTACTGGTTAATTTATCGTCAACAATTTTTTTAAGATCCCCATCTTCTGCCAATAATTTTACAAATTCAAAATTTACAGGATTGCTTCCAATAAATTTGTAAATATCGGTAATTGGTTCAATTTTGATAGTTCCGAAATTTTTAGTTTTTTTAATGCCTACAATGTTTTTTAAAAACAACGTATCGCCTTCGTTTATTTTAGAATTTATAAGATCAATTTTAGAATATAAATAATCAGTAGAAGTAAAATTTGGTGTTACAATAATTTGATTATCATAGATTTTGTTTGTTTTATCTACAAGAAATCCTAAAACCGCTCCAATGATAAACAATAGTGCTAATACAATTATGTTTCTTTTAACAAACAGAATGATTTTAAATATTTTGTTGGAGATTTTTTCAAAAAAATTTCCGATTTTTTTTGAAATTTGAGATAAGTCAATTTCTTGATTTTCGTCATTCTGTGGTGCTGAACTCATAAAAAAATTATTTTACGTTAAAGATTTGTTCTAATATTTTGATGGTAATTAAGTAGGTAGGCTTTACTCCAGTTGTTCCCAAACCTCCCGAAGCAAGTGTGCTTCCTGTTTCCAATGGATTATCTGATGCATAATAAGCATAACGAACTTTTACATTTGGATTAATACTTTTCCGAATTTTAGATGCGCTTTGTATTGCTTTTTGATAATAAGAACCTTCCATTTCTAAGCCAATCGCTGCCCAAGTTGAATCATGAAAAAACTTTAATAAATCTCTGTTTTGAAGTGATGTTCCTAAAACAGTTACCATAGAACCAGCAAAAACTGGAATTCCGTTTCCTTCAAACATTGCTGGTGTTAATTCATTTTCAAACGAATAGTTGTCGGCAGTTCCTTCATTAATGTGTGCATTGGGAATCATTATATCGCCTTTTCCACCTTCAAGAATTCCAGCTTTTCCCATTATTGAAACTGATTCTGCATTTATTAGACTACTAATTTTTCCTTGTTTGTAAGGTTTTAATAATTCGTCTATAGTTTCGTATGCTTGTTCCCCAAAAGCATAATCCATTACGATTAATACTGGTTTGACATTTCCTAATTTTGCTTTTGCAAAAGATGTTTTTGACCAATCAAATTTTGCTGTATCAAATATCTGGACATCTATATTGGTTCCCGAATTGTCAGGTAAAAAATACATTCCTTGTTGTAAAGCTACATTTTCTACTTTATTTCTTAATTCATGAGCTCCCGACTTGCTTAGCTCTTCATAAATGTAAAAATCGGTTTTTTCTTTAAATTTATTTTTTAAAACCGATGTTGCAAATATCGAATTCATAACACTGTGCATGTTTGCGCTAATGATATGTATTGGTCTATCCAAAAGTTCATTTTGTTTTAAAACCTCTTTGATATTATTTGCCCATATTTCGCCATGAATATGATGTCCTAATCGCTCACGCAAAATTGGACTAAAAGTAATAGTTCGTTTATTATTATCAACAACTTCTTCGATGGCAATTTTTCCTAACCAGTAAATTACATGAAGAAATCTATCCGGTTTTTCAGAGGTTCCAAAAGAGTCATATATATGCAAAAGTTCAGAAAACGTTCTTCCTAAAATATTTGCCACATGAGACAAGGCAACTTCTTTTTCCTTTAATGTAAGTTTTTTATTTTGTTGAACTGTTTGTTCTAGTTTTTTCCAGTCCCGAGTTACCTCTACCTCTAAATCGTCTAATAAAACACGATTTTTAATCTTATGAGATTCAATAAAAATAAATGTAAGATGTGTTAAAATATCGTAAATATCTGACCTTCCTCGAGTTATTTCAACATTCATTTGTTCCTCATCAATACGATAACAATTTCTACGTCGTTTAGGAGGAACTATAGGTGTAAAATGCGATTTTGAATATCCTTCGTCAGAAGTTAAATTTATATATCGGCATTCTTCAATCCCTACAGGAAGTCTTTCTATTACATATAACAAACCGCTCAACTCGACTTTTTCTTCGGCTATGCTTCCGTAAATTTCTGGGCGAAGCTCTAGTAAAGCTTCTCTTAATGTTTCGCCAGAGACCCCCATGGGTTTATAAAAACCACGATTAAATAAATGCCTCATTGTAATGTACAATCGTTCGATAGCAGCCGACGATTCTTGCGCTCTTGAACGCGAAATATTTTTTATTTCATTCATGAAATTTTGTTTTCTAACCTGCAAATATACTTATTTTGAAGTTTAATTGGTGATTGTGACGGTTACTGATGGTATTAAATATTTGTTGTGATATTTTTTCATTAGTATATTTTCAAAACTATTTGGATTTTGAATTATTGTTTTACTCGATTTTTTCCAATTATCATTGGTTCTTTTATTCCATCCTATATCTTCGTCAACAGGAACTAAAGAAATTTCTGGTTCATAATTGAGTCCTTTGTAAAAAATTTTTTTTCCATCCTTATCTGCATAGTAGTATTCTATGTAATGCTTGTTCTGTTCTATCTTTAATTTTTCGAATACTACAAAAAATCCTTCTTTTGGAATTTCAATTTTTTTTGAAGAAAAATCAATTTTATTTTTGGTATTTCCTTTTTTTACTTCAAAAATTATTTCATCTGATAAAAGTTGTAAACCTGGTGAGCCGTCAGCATTTTTTTCGACTAAATAAACCCTAATTTTTGCATTTTTATTTTTTGATAACGATCTAAACTTTATCTCTTTTATAAATGGATATTTAACTTTTTCTTCCTCTGTGATTTTAAAATAAATTCCATTTACAAAATAATTCTCGTGGTATCTAAAACCTCCATTTTCGTAATTTCCAATTTCCTTTTTTAATTCTAATTTCCTTTTTTTAATTACAACTTCATCGAGTTGAATAGATGAGTTTTTTAATACTACCTTTTCTGTTTTGTCAGCCTCGACGGTTTTACGTTCAAATCCAATTGCAGAAAAAATTAGGTTTTTTTCCTGACTTTTCAGTTGCAAACTAAAACTTCCGTCTTGCTCTGAAGTTGTTCCAATATTTCCATTTTCAACCCAAATATTTACATAAGGAATCGGTTTGTTATTTTCGTCAACTACAACACCCTTTATTTGTGCAGAAACAAAAATCGTGAATACCAAAAAAATATAAATGATATACTTCATTAATTTGTTAAAATTAAATTTATTGCTGGTTCATATGTTTCAACTTTTTTATCAGAGTTTGACGCGTCTACATTAGATTGTTTATTCCATTTACCACCAGAAAAGGTATAAATAAAATCACGTTCAACATAATTATACAACACAAACGGGAAATAAGAAATTTTTACTTTTGAAGTATTTGTGTTTTTATCTATACTAATTTGTTCCAGTTTATTTTTTTCGATGATTAGCTTTTCAAAACCAACAAAAATTCCAGTTTTTGGAAATTTTAAATTAAAATCGGTTAAATCAAAAATATTATTTGCAGTCCCTTTTTTTAGAGACACAATAAAATTTTTATTCAATAACTCTTCATCAGGAAATCCTGAAGCATCAACACCGTAAAAATGCAATTTTAGGCTTGCGTTTTCAACACGGTTATCTGCAAAAATAGTAACCTTTTTTAAGTATTTTGTTTTTTTATATTTAGGGAAATATGGGAAATATTTAACGTCAATTCTAGGTCCGTTATCAAATGCTTGGTAAATTTGACTGTCGGTTTTACCAATTTCTATTTGTCTATTTCCAAAACGTTTTAAAATCACAACTTCGTCCAATTGGTATTCTATTGGTTTTAAAAAAACTTCTTGTGCATTTAAAATTGAAATGGTTTTTTTTTCAAAACCTATGGCGTTAAAAACTAATTTGACCGAATTTGATTTTACATTTATTTCAAATTTACCATCTTCTTGTGATGTAGTTCCAATATTATCGTTTTGAACCCAAATGTTTACATAAGGAATAGATTTTCCCGAAATACTGTCTTTTACAACTCCTTTTATCTGTGAAAAAACCGTAAAACTCACTAAAATAAATAAAACCCAAAGTCTTTTTTTTTGCATCTTTTTGTTATTCTATTTGAAGTTTATCTGCTATAGTTCTATCGTTTGAAAGTCTTGGTAGCTTATTTTGTCCGCCTAATTTCCCTATAGATTTCATGTATTCTTGAAACCCATTTTTAGGTACTTTGGTAATCACAACTGTTTTTAAAACTTTGCCAACAATTAAATCATCGTAATATACATTTTGTTGTCTCATAGCATTGTCAACAGCTAACGCAAATTCTTTCAAATTATTGGGTTCATTTTCAAATTCTATAAACCATTCGTGATAGGGCAATCCTGTTTTTGGTGCAATTTGTGGCGCAACTGTAAACTCGTTTACACAAATAGTTGTGTTTTGCATAGCTTCTTGCAAAGCGTGTTCTACTTCTTTTCCAATAACATGTTCGCCAAAAGCAGAAATGTAATGTTTGATTCTTCCAGAAACAATAACTCGATAAGGTTTTAAACTTGTAAATTGAACGGTATCACCAATATTATACGCCCAAAGTCCAGCATTAGTTGAAATTATTAAAACATAATTTACATTCAATTCTACTTCTCCAATGGTATATCGTTTTGGCGTTACAGTAAAAAATTCCTCTGGTTTTACAAATTCGTAAAAAATTCCAGAATTCAACAGCAACAACATTCCTTTTTCTTTTTGAGAATCTTGGTAAGCAAAAAATCCTTCTGATGCAGGAAATAACTCTATCGAATCAACTTTTCGCCCGATTAAATTTTCAAATTTAGCACGATAGGGTTCATAATTTACACCTCCATAAATAAACAAATTGAAATTTTTAAAAAGTTCTCCAACTGGCTTTTCTCCTTTTTGCTGCAGTTTTTCAAAATACATTTGCACCCACGACGGAATTCCTGAAATAACAACCATATCTTCGTTGATGGTTTCGTTTACAATAGCATCAACTTTGGTTTCCCAATCGTCAATACAATTGGTTTCCAAACTTGGCATTCGGTTTTTTTGTAAATATTTCGGAACAAAATGTGCCACAATTCCAGATAATCTTCCCAGTTTTATTCCGTTTTTATTTTCCAAAATCGGACTTCCTTGAAGGAAAATCATTTTTCCATCAACAAAATCGGCTTTACCTGTTTCGTGAATGTAATTTAGAATAGCATTTCGAGCAGCTTCAATATGAAACGGCATCGATTCTTTAGTTAACGGAATATATTTTGCTCCAGAAGTTGTACCTGAAGTTTTGGCAAAATATAGTGGTTTTCCTTTCCAGAGAATGTTTTCTTCGCCTTCTACAACTCGATCAACATAGTGTTTCAGTTCTTCATAATCTCGAATTGGGACTTGCTTTTGAAAATCTGAAAATGATTTGATTTCTGAAAAAAAATGATCTTTTGCAAACTGAGTATTTTTAGCTTGACGAATCAAATCATTAAATACTTTTTGTTGAATTTCAACAGGATTTTGAGCCCACTTTTGAGTTTTATAGTGAATAATCTTAGCAAATATTTTGGCAAGTATAGATTTTAAAGACATTTTTTGGTCGTAAAGTTATAAAGTCGAAAGTTTTAAAGTTTATGATTTTTTCTCTAATTTCTTTTCTCCATTTTCTTATCTTTTTTTTCTTTTTCAGAAACTTCTTTTCTTAGGTTTAACTCGTCTTCAGTTGCCGTAAGTTTTAAGTCGGGTAACGTATCGACTGAAATCGCTAAAATAGAATCTTTATTAACTTTTGCATATTCTAAATCACCGTTCAAAACTTTTTTTATAGATTCTAAATATATCTCATTTTTTTTAATTGCAAAAGCTAAAGAGTCAGATTTTAAGGCTAATTCGGTTGCATTTTTTTTGAGTTTAGAAGACGTATATCCAGGAATATATTCGCGCAAAGGTGTAAAAGCTATGATGAAAGTAGTTACTGTAATTATCAAAATAGCACCTATTGTTGCTACCACAAAAACATTCATTAAAGTAAGTTTTAAAGAAAAAATTTCTTCAAAAGTGTCCTCGTTTAAAATGATTAACCTGTTTTTGGTAAAGAGGCGCTTTTTTAATAATTTATTTTTTAGGCGTTTTTCAGACATAACTTTTAGTGCTGAACAAATATATAAAAAAAGGATTGTTTGGCATTATTTCCATTAGATTATGCTTTAAATAGTAGGTAAAACTAAATTTAACGAAAATTAACTATAAATATTTTAGTTAAATAGAGTACTAACCTTTTTTCTTTTTACCTTTGTTTAAATGAAATCTGCGAAAGCTTAAATTTTGTATCATGGGAAGAATAGGGATGCCAGAAATACTGGTTATTTTAGTTGTAGTTTTATTGCTTTTCGGAGGTAAAAAAATACCTGAATTAATGAAAGGCCTAGGAACAGGACTTAAAGAATTTAAAGATGCCTCTAAGGGAGAAGATGCCCCGAAAGCAAATTCTAAAAAAGAGGAAGAAACTAAATAAGTGTTGAAACAAGAATCTCGAATTTTGAATTTACATTATTCGAGATTTTAGTTTATAATACCATCGTCAACTGAATTCGTTTTCGGTCTTGGTCAACTTCTAAAACTTTTACTTGCACATGTTGGTGGAGTTTTACAACCTCGTTTACATCGCTTACAAAACCTTCTTTAAGTTGCGAAATATGCACCAATCCACTTTCTTTAATTCCGATGTCAACAAAACAACCAAAAGCGGTAATGTTATTTACAATTCCTGGTAAAATTATTCCAGTTTTAACATTTTTTATAGACGTAACAGTTGAATCAAATTGGAAGACTTTAACCGATTTTCTAGGATCTAATCCTGGTTTTTCCAATTCTTTTACAATGTCTTTCAATCCTAGAATTCCGATTGTAGCAGAAACATAGTTCTCTAATTTTATTTGAGAAATTTTCTCTTTATTGGCAATTAAATCATTACTATTTAAACCTAAATCTTTTGCCATTTTCTCAACAATTGGATAGGCTTCAGGATGAACTGCCGAATTATCCAATGGATTTCTTCCGTCTTTAATTCTGATAAATGCAACACCTTGCTGGTATGCTTTTTCGCCTAGTCTTGGTACTTTTTTTAGTTGTTTTCTGTCTTCAAATGCTCCGTTTTCTGTTCGATATTGTACAATGTTATCGGCTAGTTTTTCACCTATTCCACTCACATAACTCAACAAATGTTTGCTTGCTGTGTTGATATTTATGCCAACCGAATTCACGCATCGAACGACAACAGAATCTAATTCTTCTTTCAATTTGGTTTGATCAACATCGTGCTGATATTGCCCAACTCCAATAGATTTTGCATCAATTTTAACCAATTCTGCTAACGGATCTGAAAGTCGTCGTCCAATAGAAACCGAACCACGAACCGTTACATCATAATTTGGAAATTCGTCTCGCGCAATTTTACTTGCTGAATAAATTGATGCTCCAGCTTCGGAAACTATAAAAACTTGAACTGGTTTGTCAAACGCAATTTTCTTGATAAAGAATTCGGTTTCACGACTTGCCGTTCCATTTCCAATAGAAATTGCTTCAATATTGTAGGCATTTAACATCGATTTTATTTTTTTCATCGCCATTGCCATTTCATTTTGTGGCTGATGCGGATAAATGGTTTCGTTATATAATAAATCACCTTTTTCGTCTAAACAAACTATTTTGCAACCACTTCTAAATCCTGGATCAATAGCTAAAATTCGTTTTTCTCCTAATGGTGGCGCGAGTAATAATTGACTTAAATTACTTGCAAAAACGTCAATGGCTTTTATATCTGCTTTGGCTTTTGCTTCTTGTAGAGTTTCATTAGAAATTGCTGGATTTAGTAACCGTTTAAAACTATCTTCAATAGCCAATTGAATATGAGAAATTGAAGGCGAATTAGCATTTTTTATTATTAATTCATCAATTAAACTATATGTTTCATCTATATCGGTTTCGATTTTTAATTTTATAAAACCTTCTTTTTCTGCACGAAGCATTGCTAATAATCGATGAGATGGCGCTTTAGATAACGGTTCTGACCAATCAAAATATTGAGAATATTTACTGTTTTCGTTTTTATTAATTTCAACCCTGTCAGAGTTTTGAACTCTGACAGGGTTTGTGGAACTAGTTTTTTTCTTTATTTCTTTTGTTGTAACAACCGCTTTTCTATTATACAATCGACGCAAACTTTGACGAACGGCAATGTTTTCATTTATCCATTCGGCAACAATGTCTCTTGCGCCTTGCAAAGCTTCTTCTTTGTTGGCAACATTTTTATTAATATATTGTGTTGACAAGAAATCTACATCGTCATTTTTTTGAGACAAAATTAAAGTTGCCAATGGTTCTAATCCGTTTTCACGAGCTACATCGGCACGTGTTTTTTTCTTCTTTTTATAAGGCAAATACAAATCTTCTACTTCTTGTAAATCAAAACTTTTTTCAATTTTCGATTTTAATTCTGGCGAAAGTTGTCCTTGTTCTTCAATAATTTTTAGGATGGATTCTTTTCGTTTTACAATTTCATCATATTGTTTAGAAAGTTTAGCAATATTTTCCACTTGAACTTCGTCTAAATTTCCAGTTTGGTCTTTTCGATAACGAGAAATAAATGGAATGGTGCAATCTTCTGAAAGTAATTTTAGTGTAGCTTCAATATTTTTATCAGATGTTGGAACTTGAGATTTTATGAAATTTATCTTGGTCATTGTTAATTTTTATATAACCCTATCAGAGTTTTAAACTCTGACAGGGTTTTGTTTAATTTAATTTTTACAAATATTCCCAAAAATTATCTTTATTTATAACAATTGTAGCTTTTGGTTGATATTTTTCTGTGAATGATTTGGTAAATTTTACTTTTCTATTTGGACTGTATTTTATCTCAAAAGCTGTGATTTCGTTTTCTAGTATTTCTAAATAATCTATTTCGGCTTGTTGGTTATTGCGCCAATAATGAGTTTTTCCATAAAATGCTTCGTATTGCAATTTTTTCATTCGTTCGCTAATGAAAAAATTTTCAAATAATGCTCCAACATCTTGTCGATTACTCAACGGACTGAACTGACCAATAATTGCGTTTCGTATTCCATTATCATAAAAATAAATTTTAGGTTTCGACGTTATTTCGTTTCGTTGATTACTCGAAAAAGGTTGTAGTTTAAAAATAACAAACGCTTTTTCAAGCAAATCAATATAATTTACAACCGTCATTCTATCAACTCCTAAAATTTTTGACAATTCATTGTATGAAACTTCGCTACCCAATTGCAAAGCCAAAGCATTCAAGAGTTTTATGAGTAAATCTGGTTTTTTAATATTGACCAATTCTAATACATCTTGATATAAATAACTTCCTGATAATTGCGACAAAATACGTTGTTTTTTGGTAGTTGCCGTAACTACTTCTGGATACATTCCATAGATTAAAAATTCTTCTAATCTGGAATAGGTTGTTGCAAAAGTGTTGTAATTGCAAAGTTCTTTCCACGAAATTGGGAATAATAAATGTTCCCATTTTCGTCCTGTTAACGGTTCGTTTATTTTATTTCCAAGTTCTAATGACGATGAGCCTGACAATATTATTTGTTTTCCTAAATGTGCATCGAGAAGCATTTTTATAGTTACACCAATATTTTGAATGCGCTGCGCTTCGTCAACCACCAAAACATCATAATCGGCAATTAAATTGGATAGAAAACTAAAATTAGCATCAGTTAATTGTGTTCTAACTTGTGGATCGTCAGCATTTAAAAAAAGTGTTTTGGTGTTTTTCACCAATTCTTTTATTAAGGTTGTTTTACCTACTTGTCGTGGTCCAGAAATTACAATTGCTTTTTTGTTATCCCAATCGTCTTTAATATTTTTATATAAATCTCTGTTTATCATACTACAAAGATATAAAATTATTTGTGTAACCACAAAATAATATGTTTTTTTGTGGTTTTAACCCTAAAAACTTATATTTTTTTGTGGTTTAAACTGTTTTTCCATTATAAAATCCAAATAATTCTGTTTATTAATAACCTCAAAAATAGCTTCTGGATAGGCTTTTGCGAAAGCTGTTGGAATTTTTGCTTTTCGGTTTTCGTTCCATTTGAATTCAAAACCTTTTAAATTTCCGTTTTCTTCCTCGAGCCAATCCAATTCTTGTTGATCATAAGTGCGCCAAAAATAATTATTTACCGTTTTTTTAGTATAAATTTGATGTTTCACTCGTTCTGATGCTAAATAATTTTCCCACAACGCACCAACATCGGTTCTGGTTTCTAATCGTGTGAAATTTCCAATTATTCCGTTACGAATTCCGTTATCGTAAAAATACCAACGATTAGATTTTGTAATTTCTTTGCGTAAATTTCGACTGAATCCTGGAACTTTATAAATCACAAAAACCTTTGAAAGTAAGTCTAAATAACTTTCGACGGTGTTTTTAGAAATACTTAATTGTCTTGCTAATTCTTGCAACGACACTTCCTGACCAACTTGAAAAGCAATTAATTTGAGCAAATCTAAAATTTTGTTGGATTGCTTAATTCCATCAAAAATTAAAATATCCTTCAATAAATAAGAATTGATAATTTCTTTTATGTAATTGATTTTATCATTCCAATCTGGATATTGCTCCAACTCTGGATATGCACCAAAGAGCAATCGTTCTTCTAATTTTAGAGTTGTTTCTTTATAATTTTCAAATTCAGAATATTCTATTTGTGCCAACGGAAATAAATAAATCGTATTTTTTCGTCCAACAAGCGGTTCACCTAATTTGTTGGACAAATCAAAAACAGATGATCCAGTGGCAATAATTTTTATTCCTTCTATTGAGTCAACTATTAATTTCAAAATCATTCCAATTTCTGGAATGTTCTGAGCTTCGTCAATTACTAATAATTTTTTATTAGCTAAAAGTCTTGAATAATTATTAACCGATCGTTCTTTGAGCAAATTTGCATCATCAATATCTTCACCGTTCAATTGCAAATAGGTTTCAGAAGGAATTGATTCGAGATATTTTTTAATTAAATTAGTTTTTCCTACGCGTCTTGCACCTAATAAAATCATCACTTTATTGGGTAATAGCTTTCGATAAAATTCTTCTAAAATGGCTCTTTTATAGTAATTTGACATTTCAATTTTGTTAGAATTAAAATACAAATATAAACAAAAAACATTAATTCCGTCAGTTAATTGACTGAATTTACATTAATTCCGTCAGTTGATTGACTGAATTTACATTAATTGGGTCAGTTCATTGACTGAATTTACATTAATTCAGTCAACAAATTAATCTTGAACTATAAAATCTTTTGGGTCTTCTTTTTTAAACTCGGGCTGAATATTGATATGATTAATTTGAAATTGATCAAATAAAACATGTTCTATTTTATGTAAAAGTTCGTTAAACTCGCTCATCTTTATATCATTAGAACAATCTAAATGTGCTTCAAGATGGAGTTCATCATCGTTTAAATTCCAAATATGAATATGATGTAGCTTATTTACTCCTGATATTTTGTGTACTTCTCTAACTATTTCTTTTATATCGATAGTGTCTGGTGTAAATAGCATTAACATTTTTGTAGAAGAGACTAACAAATCGTAACTTACATAAATTAGATAAAGAGCTATAAGTAAAGTCATGAAGCTATCAACCCAAAACCAACCAAAAAATTTCATTAAAACGCCACCTATTAATACTGCTATTGAAGCCATCAAATCTGTTAATAAATGCAAATATGCCGATTTCATATTTATATTGTGTTGCGCATCTTTTTTGAGCAATAAAACCGAGCTTCCGTTTACAACTATACCCAAAAGTGCCAACCATATAACTAAATTTGATTGAATAGGGTGTGGATCAAACAACCGTTGTGACGCTTCATAAATTAAAATTAGAGCAACAACAATTAAGGTAATTGCATTTACAAAAGCCGCGATAAGTTCTGCTCGCTTAAAGCCAAAAGTTTGACCAACCGAAGCTTTTCTTTTTGATAATTTATTTGCCAATAGGCTAAAAAGTAACGAAAGCACATCTGAAAAATTATGTAACGCATCTGAAATTAAAGCTAAACTTCCCGACAATATGCCGCCAATAATTTGGGCAATAGTAATAATTAAATTTAATAAGATAGAGTAAATTAAATTTTTCCCTTTTACTTCGTGCTTGTGAATATGTACGTGATTGTGTGTCAAAATTATTATTTTCTGTTATTTAATTCTTGTTGATGCTTATCTATTTAATAGTATTGTTGGTATAATTTAACAAGAAATTTTATCAACCCTAGTTTTGTGTCGTCCTCCTTCAAAACTAGTATTTAAGAAAGCTTCGACCATTTCGACCGCTTGGTTTATAGATGTAAATCTAGCAGGAATGCTTAAAACATTAGCATCGTTGTGTTGTCTTGCAAGGGTTGCTATTTCTTTAGTCCAGCAAACTGCGCATCTAATTTCCTTGTGTTTGTTGGCGGTCATTGCAATGCCGTTACCGCTTCCGCAAATAACAATTCCGTATTTAGAATTTCTATTTTCTACATCTAATGCCACTTTATGACCAAAATCTGGATAATCTACACTTTCTATAAAATTAGTTCCATGGTTAACAACTTCAAACCCTTTAGCTTCTAAAAAAGTTATAATAGCTTGTTTATAATCTAATCCGGCATGATCATTTCCTATTGAAATTTTCATAATTCACTTAATTTTTTTGGTATCTAAATTTAAATACCGTGATTATTTTTGATTTTATACCTTTACAAAAATATGCATTATACTAGGAATTAAATGCCTATTTATCAAGAATTGAATACAATTAAAAGTTAAAAGATTTATATCATTATAAATACTGAAATAATGTAAAACGTTTTCAATGAGCAATGATCCCAAAAATCACTTGCTTTTTACTTAATTTTTAAAGTAAAATTCACGAATTAAATATAAGATTGACTTGTATTTTTAGAGTATAAAAACGCAAAGAAATTAAATTTAACTCTAATTTTTATCCAGAAAAATTAAGAAAATTTAGAGCGCAAAATAATTTTTATTACTCATCTATTTAACAACTAGTTGAAAATTATTTTAAAATTAATCATCATTATATCAAGGATTTAAAAATTAAATAGTTGTGTTGTTAATATAATTTTACAATATATTGATAATCAGTTAAAGTTAATTTAACATAATATGTTAACAACTTCATATTGTTTCTAAGAAGTTTTTTAAAGTTGTATTAAAATAAATCGTAATCAAAAATCGATATTAAAAAACCTAATTTAGTTTATTCTTTTTTTAGAAAAGTTATCATTAAAAACTAAACTTTTTTTAACACATTTAACACTACAACTTATTTACAAATAGATTCAATTTATAATTATAAACAACTGTTAATAAAAATTTAAAAAAGGCATATAATGAATATCTTAACTTCTTAAAACTATGTTGATAAAAAAATGTAAAATCAAATAAGTTATAAAATCAAATTTAGCTCAAAAACTTATTGTACAAATTAACACGCTATAATAACAACCAAAAATTATTTAAAATTTAAATTTTCTTTTATATGTTTTTAATATATGTTGAAAACTTTTAGACTTTTAAAGTTTTATACAATCTCTAGATTAGAATTTAAATTATCTAAAATTTCTTGTACAATTTCAAAATCGTTTGTATGTACTTTCAGTTGAATTCCGCCATAAGCAATAGTTGCCAACGGATTTATTCCAATTAAATTTTCGTTTAAAAGTAAATACTGAATACCTTTATTTTCTAAAATAGATTTTAAAATAATTACTTCATGAGGAAAATTGAATATCGCAATGGTTTTAAATTCGTTCATTTATTTTTTTTATAAAGATAATCAAAAGTTATATTTTCAATAAATTTAACAGTAATCACTTTTTACTACATACTATTCACTAATTTTATACTTTATTAAAAAAGATTATGAGTAAACTACCAAAAAAATTTGGAAGCAAGCCGAAAACTTATTCGGAAAAAATATTAAAAATACTATCACAAAATTCTAATAAACCTTTTAATTACAAGCAAATATGTGCAGTGCTTGAATTGTCTGATACTAAAAGTAGAAACGAAATTATTAAAGATTTAAAAATTCTTGCTTCGCAAAAAGTAATTATAGAAAACGAGCCAGGAAGTTATTTAGTCAAAGCAATTTCGCAAGATTATTATGAAGGTCGAATAGATATGACCTCTAGAAAAACTGCCTATTTTATTTGTGATGAGTTTGAAGAAGATGTTTTTATTCCTACCAACAATTTAAATCATGCTTTAGACAAAGATAAAGTTAAAGTATATGTATATAACAGACGTCGAGGTAAAAGACCCGAAGGCGAAGTTATTGAAGTATTAGAACGCAAAAAAACAGAGTTTGTTGGCGTAATTGATATTCAAAAGAATTTTGCTTTTGTTTCTACTGCAAATGCAAAAATGTATACTGATATTTTTATTCCAAAAGACAAATATAACGGAGCCGAACAAGGCGATGTTGTTGTTGTTCGAATCGAAGATTGGCCCAAGAAAGCCGATTCACCCTTTGGATCTGTAATAAATGTTTTAGGAAAACCAGGCGAACATGATACTGAAATTCATGCGATTTTAGCCGAATATGGTTTGCCTTATGATTTTCCTATTGAAGTAGAGGTTTTTGCTCAAAAAATAGATACAGCAATTCATCCAGAAGAAGTTGCAAAACGTCGTGACATGCGCAATACTTTAACCTATACTATTGATCCAAAAGATGCAAAAGATTTTGATGATGCTTTGTCATTTAAAAAATTAGATAACGGAAATTATGAAATTGGAATTCACATTGCCGATGTATCACATTATTTACAAGAAGGAACAATTCTAGATGATGAAGCCTACAATCGAGGTACTTCGGTTTATTTAGTAGATAGAGTTGTGCCAATGTTGCCCGAAGTCTTGTCTAATTTTGCATGTTCGCTACGACCAAACGAAGAAAAATATACGTTTTCTGCGATTTTTGAAATAGATCATAAAGCAACTGTTTTAAATCAATGGTTTGGTAGAACGGTTATTAATTCTGACCAACGATTTTCTTATGAAGAAGCACAAGAAATTATTGAGACAAAATCGAACATCATTCCGGCCAAAAAATCATTAACAAAAAAAGAATATCAAGTTGCAGACGAACTTGTTGAAGCTACTTTAAAACTAGACGAATTAGCCAAAATTTTAAGAAGAAACCGAATGAATAATGGCGCTATTTCATTCGATAAAGTAGAAGTAAAATTTGATTTAAATGAAAATGGCGAACCCGAAGGTGTTTACTTTAAAACATCAAAAGATTCCAATCATTTAATAGAAGAGTTTATGCTATTAGCAAACAGAAAAGTGGCCGAATACATAGGAAAACAAAAGAAAACATTTATTTATAGAATTCATGATGAACCCAACGAAGATAAACTTTTTGCAATGCAAGCTTTGATTTCTAAATTTGGATATAAAATAGATTTACGAGAAAAGGCAACTATTTCTAAATCGTTAAATCAATTAATGTCAGATGTTAACGGAAAAAAAGAGCAAAATTTAATTGATACTTTAGCCATTCGATCGATGAGTAAAGCTAAATATTCGACAGATAATATTGGACATTACGGATTAGCTTTTGATTATTATTCTCATTTTACATCTCCAATTCGGCGTTATCCGGATGTAATGGTGCATCGTTTGTTGCAATTTTATCTAGATGGAGGTAAATCAGTTGATGAAGAAACGTATGAAACTAAATGTTTGCATTCCTCAACTATGGAGAGTTTGGC
>JANXVF010000169.1 GCA_025351785.1 Flavobacterium sp. | reverse complement strand
TTAAGTTCGGTTTAAAATCTTTCATCTTCTTACCAAGAGTAACATAATGGATTTGGGTACTTTCTCTAATCGTCAAGAAATGTCTTTTGCAAAATGTTTCATAAAATTTAGAAAACAATAATTGGTCTTCGATTTCGGTTTCAGATTTTCCATTCCAGAAATTAGATATATCAGATTTTGAAATTGGTTTACCGATACTCTTATTTTCTCTAATAAAGTCTTCAAGGTTTTGCTTCTTCTTTTTAATTACAGCATTTAGATTCCCAAAACCTTTTCCGATACCTTGTTCGGCATTTTTGTTCCAAAACTTTTCTTCGATAAATTCAGCCAAGGATAATTTTTGGGTTACATTACTACGTTGTAGAATAATGTAAATAGGACAAGTTCCATCTTTTCTAATTTTGTCCGTTCTTAAAACCGCTCTCACGGTGAAGTAATTTGTTTCCATTTTTTTGGATTTTAAAAGTTATAATTACAGTAACTCCAGTAAGCGTTTTTTTTAATCACGCTTTCATGAGCTAAATTATAAATAAAATCTTACAAAATAAAATATTAACAAATTGATTTACTGATAATTAAGAAATATAATTTATTTTTACATAACATTTAATTTACATTATAATAACGTAAGCTTAACATTAAAACGTAATTTTACAGAAAAACACTACAAGTAATGAGAGCTTTTTTATCTTTTTCAAAACAAAAAAATCACAAAATTGTTTTTTTATATAAAAATTTTGATATATTTGCACCGTTGAAATTTACAGGAAACATCCCCTAAGACATTACCTATTATAATTCAATCCTTGTAAAGTATAGTATTTGCTAGTAATATAAGGTCAGGTTCGAGTCCCGTCCAGACCGCTAAAATTGGGAAAAGGTTTTCAGAAATGAAAACCTTTTTTGTCCCAAAAAAGCATTTAAGATTGTTGTGTTGTTTTCGATACGAATTTGTAACTCGTATCACGGTTTAGTAGTTAGACCAATGAAAAGCTTTCCCTTTTGGGATGGCTTTTTTGCTTTTTAATAATTAGGACTCTAAAAAATTTGAGCAATTTATAAAAAACAATAATCAATATCAAAATGAATAAGTTAACTCATAAAATAAATTTTTGTATTTTTGATTTTAATATGAAAAAAAATATACAAATACTTCTTATACTACTTTTAATAGTGTGTAAAATTCAATTTGCTTTTTCGCAAAATAACCAAGTTTTAATAGATGGCGATTTAAAACAAACACTGTACACAAAATTTAAAAAAGAAGTTCAAGCTTACAATAAAAATGATTTTGACAAACTATTTTTTGATTTTTTTCAAATTCAAGGAGATAAAAAAATCATTTTAACTAAAGAAGAATATTATACATATACCATAAAAATTTCTATATATTCAGAAAAACTAGGGCTTCTTTATAAATCTCAAAAAGAAGAATCTCAAAAGGCTAAGATTGATTGGATGAATAAAAATTATCAAGATTATTTACAATCAAAAAAATAAAACAATACTAATTGAAAAAAATCATTCTAATTTTAATTTTGTTTATTTTACAATCTTGTCAATATTTTGAGAGGTCCATACCTTCTGAAAAAGAATTATTAAAGCAAAAATTAAAGGATATAAATTGGAATCAAGTTGATGAATATCCCACTGTTATAGAATGTGAAAAACTAACCGACGTAGCGCAGCGTAAACAATGTTTTTTTGAGTTCTTGACAACTACAATTCAACAAAAATTAAGCATCGATACGTTGTCTGTTTTATATCCTGAGCTAGACACAATCGAGGTAAAAGTAACAGTATTTCCTAATGCAACAATAAAATTTGAACCACAATTTCCTAACGATTCTGTTGCTTACGATAAAGTAAAAATTGATAGCATTCTCGTCTCAAAATTGATAGATTTTCCTAAAATTAATCCCGCCATTAAACATGGAATTGCAGTTAAAACTCAATTTATACTTCCTGTGATTTTAAAAAGAGAATAAAAAATATTATTATTTTGAAAAATGTCTGTCCTTCCAAGTAAAACTTCCAAATAGTGAATAAATACCAACTACACTACTAAATAAAGGATAAATAAAACTACTAGACAACGGTAAAAATATTTTTTTATCTCGTAAGTATGCATTTGATTTATAGAGCAATACATAATCTAATACATATTTAATCACAAAAACTAATAACAAAATTTTCCATTTCAAATAACCCGAAATTGTCAATCCGAAACTGACAACCAGATTCAAATTCATAAGCAAAACCACAACAGCCAAAATTTTGGAGTAGAAAGTATTATAATCCGAAGTTTTACTTGCCCAGCGCACTCGTTGCATAAATAATTTATACAAATCATACTCGGGTTTAGTTTTTACTATAAAATCCTGATGCTTTAAATATAAAACTTTTTCTGATTGACTTTTAATGGCTTTTTGTAACAAAAAAACGTCATCGCCACTTGCTAAAGAATTTATTCCTGAAAAACCTCCCAAACTATTAAATAATTTTTTTTTGTAAGCAAAATTTGCTCCATTACACATAAATGGTTTTGCTATGCCAAAACTTCCTACAGTGGTACCTTGTAAACTCATTAAATCTAATTGTTGAAACCAATGAAACCAATTATTTTTAATTTTATAAATTACGGCTCCAACTACCATTTCAGGATTTTTATTTTGAATAAAATTATCTAACGTTAACAACCAATTTTTTTTAACAATACAATCGGCATCTGTCGTTATAATCCATTCGTTTTTTACAATAGGAATTGCTTTAGAAATTGCATCTTTTTTTGGCGAATTTGATAACCGCAAATTTTCTAATAATGTGGTTTCAATTAATCCGTTTTGCATGCGCCACTTTGTATATATAGATTCAGAATTATCTTTTGAAAAATCGTCAATCAGTATCAATTCAAATAATTCTTTTGGATAATTCAATTTTGCAATTGATTTTAATAATATAGGTAAATTTTTAGCTTCGTTGCGAAACGGAACTACTATTGAAAATGTAGTTTTTGGATTCAAATCAGTAGTTTGAAACGATTTTATTTTACAAAACCCATAAATCAATTGCATGATAAATAGACCATACATTGCTAGAGTTAGAAAAAGTAATACTATTATCATAAAAAAAACTAAAAAGATTTTAATTTATCCTTTAGTAACAACTTGCATTGTTTCTCGACTTATTTGTTTCAACAGAACTTCTTTGTCTTTTTCGACAATTACAGCAGATGATTCATTAAAATGTCTGATAGTGTATAAGGAAACATTTTCGTTATAGGAAACTTTAAACTTTTTTGAAAGAGTATTTTTAAGCGTTTCAAAATTACCAAATTTGTCTTCAAGACATACAGAAAAACTAATTGCAGAGTTTTGAATCAAACTAACTTTCATTTTAAATTGATGAAACAATAAAAATATTTCGCTAATATTTTCTTCCATTATAAATGAAAAATCTATAGAGGAAAGCGAAATTAAAAGTTGCTCTTTTTTAACAATAAAACAAGGTGTTTGTGGATCTAAATCTTTTCCTTTTGAAACAGAAGTTCCAGGCAAAAGCGGCTTTAAAAATGATTTTACAAACAACGGGATTTCTTTTTTTTGAAGTGGTTGCAATGTTTTAGGATGAATAACGGTTGCTCCATAAAATGCTAATTCAATAGCTTCTTTATAGGATATTTGATTCAATAAAACTGCATTTTCAAAGTATCGAGGATCGGCATTTAAAACTCCAGATACGTCTTTCCAAATAGTAATACTTTCAGCGTTAAGACAATATGCAAAAATTGCTGCAGTATAATCTGAACCTTCTCTACCCAAAGTAGTTGTAAAACTATTTTCGTCAGAGCCTAAAAACCCCTGAGTAATTTGCAATGATTTTTTAGCAACATTTCTCGAAATTAAATTTTGTGTTAGTTCCCAGTCTACATTTGCATCTCGATAATTGTTATCTGTTTTTATAAAATTTCGAACATCTAACCAGGTGTTTTTTACATTACAAAAATTAAAATAATTACTTACGATAATTGTCGAAATTAACTCACCATAACTTACTATCTGATCATATACAAAATTGTAATTTGGCGATTTGTTACTTCTAATAAAATATTCTAAATCGGCAAAATGGGAATTAATATCTAAAAAAACATCATGATTTTCGTCTTCAAATAAATCTAATAAAATTTGATAATGGTATTTTTTTACCTCTTGAATTGATGATTGAAGTTCATTAGATTTATTAAAATAATTTTTAATTACAACCTCTAACGCATTTGTTGTTTTTCCCATTGCAGATATAACAATCAAAACGTCGTCATAACCTACTGTTTTTAAAACATTTAAAACATTTTTAATACCATCTGCATCTTTTACAGAGGCACCACCAAATTTAAATATTCTCATTTTTAAGTTTTATTTTTGAATTTCTATAAACCTTTCAATCCCATTTTCGTCCATTTGAACAACATTCCAATCTGTTAAAATTTTTGCCCCACTTTTTATATAAAATTCAATTGCTGGTACGTTCCAGTTGAGTACATTCCATTCAACTCTACGAACTTTGTCACGTTTACCTTGATGAATTACTTCGCTGTAAAGTGCAAATCCTGCACCAGTTCCTCGTTTACTTTCTTTTACTATCAAATCTTCAAGATGAATCGTTTTGCCCTTCCAGGTTGAATATCTGTAATAATATAATGCAATTCCAATAATTTCATTTTCAACTTCGGCTAGAAAAGTATAAAATAAAGGATTTTCATTAAATCCATCTCTTATTAAATCATCAACTGTTACTACTACAGCATCGGGTTCTTTTTCAAAGGTTGCAAGTTCTTTTATTAATTCTAAAACCGCTTGCATGTCAGATTTTAATCCTTTTCTTATTTTCATTTAATAAATTAGAAATTTAAATTAATACCTTATTTTTTCTTCTTTTTAATTACTTTTTTTGGAGTACTTTTTGTAGTATTCGAAAATGGTTTTTGAACATAAGCTTTATACAAACCATCGGCTTGAGCTCTTGCACGAGCATTATCTGCTCTGTCTTTTGGGTCGGGATGTGAACTCAACATTTTTGTCAAAAAATCAGACTGATTAGAACTACTCATTGTTTCTAAAACTGTAAAAGCCCCTTCTACAGCATTAACATTATACTTATTTCTTTTCATAAAATTATAAGAAAAAATGTCTGCTTCAGATTCCTGTTTTCGGCTAAATCTACTATCGAATATTGCATTTCCTATTTGACCTAATTGGCTATTATTTAAAGCATCTATTTTAGTCGATTGAGAGCCAATACCGCCCACAATTGCTGCTTTTAAATAAGCCGACTTTATTGCATCTTTAGAATCTTGATTTGCCACATGTCCAATTTCGTGTCCAATAACTGCTAGCAACTCATTATCGTCCATAATGTCCATCAAGCCCGAAAAAACACGAACACTTCCGTCAGCAGTTGCAAAAGCATTTACATCTTTGGTGAGGTATACTTTATAATTTAATGTCAAATCACTTTCGTGAATGTGTCTCCCAAAAACCCTATTCAACCGCAAAGCATATCCATTATTAGCCGGGGCGACAGCATGAGTCGAATCCATTTTTTTTACTGCCGCTAAAGATAGTCTAGCGGCATCTTGATTGGTAAAAGTTAAACTTGCCATACCATTTTGAATTGCTCCAAGTGCCTTTTCGCCTAAACTTATTTGAGCATTCACTTTGCAAAAACTCAGTACAAATACTATTAAAATCGTTGCGATATTTCTTGTTTTCATCATTATTTATTTAAATTATGTTTTAGCAAATATAAAATAACTTTATCAATTTTTATTACAGATTTATTTTGGGTTTATTAGATACAAATTGAATAAAAAAACGATATTTGTACGATCAATTACAACGATTTCGTAAATGGAAACACGCAATAAAACTCTGGGAGAATTTATTATCGAGAATCAAAATGCTTTTCAATATTCGTCGGGTGAATTGTCGAGAATTATCAACTCTATTCGTCTTGCAGCTAAAGTTGTAAATTATAAAGTAAACAAAGCAGGTTTGGTTGACATAGTCGGTGCCGCAGGCGAACAGAACATTCAAGGCGAAGACCAGCAAAAACTAGATGTTTATGCAAACGAGGTGTTTATCCAAACTTTAATTAACCGAGAAATTGTTTGCGGAATTGCCTCTGAAGAAAACGATGATTTTATTACAGTTGCAGGAAGCGATAACAGTCATAATAATAAATATGTGGTTTTAATGGATCCCCTTGATGGCTCTTCAAATATTGATGTTAATGTTTCGGTAGGAACTATATTTTCGGTTTACAGACGCGTAACACCAGTAGGCACTCCTGTAAAAATTGAAGATTTTCTTCAAAAAGGAATAAATCAGGTTGCTGCGGGATATGTTATTTACGGGACCTCAACAATGTTAGTTTATACTACAGGTCATGGCGTTAATGGTTTTACTTTGAATCCTGCTATTGGAACATTTTATTTGTCGCATCCCGATATGAAATTTTCTAAGGAAGGTTCAATTTATTCAATTAATGAAGGAAATTATGTTCATTTTCCGCAAGGAGTAAAAAATTATTTGAAATATTGTCAACTAGAAGAAGGCGATCGTCCTTATACTTCTCGTTACATAGGAAGTTTAGTTTCTGATATTCATCGAAACATGATAAAAGGAGGAATTTATATATATCCTACAAGCTCCAAAGCTCCAAAAGGCAAACTTCGATTGCTTTATGAGTGCAACCCAATGGCTTTTATTGTAGAACAAGCGGGAGGAAAAGCAAGTGATGGATTTAGTAGAATTATGGAAATTGAACCTACAGAATTGCATGAACGCGTTCCGTTTTTTTGCGGAAGTTATACTATGGTAGAAAAAGCTGAAGAATTTATGAAATCAAATTAATTAGTAAAACAATTACTATTTATTCATGTGAGTCATTTCGTAAACAAAAGTATCTGAATCTACGTTTAACATTAACAACGACATCGCTTTATCAACTATAAAAGGAACATTTCCTGGGGTAAAACCAAGAGCTAATGCAAATTTCAACAAAATCTCTTTTTGTTTTGGACCAAGGATATGATCTGCATAAACCATTCTTGACAAATCATATAATCGTTCTAAACGGTGAGTATGTAAATATGGCGGATTTATTGGATATTTAGAAGGATTATCTAAAATTTCATCATATTCGGCCTTAGAAATTTCCAATCTAATGGCTAGTTTGTCTAAAAATTGTTTTTCTTCTAAGCTCAAATCGCCATCTGCAATTGCAACCCTAACTATTGCCGAAAAATGACTTTTGTTTCTACTTTTAAATTCGCTATCAAATAAATCTGAGAATGACATAATTGTTTGTTTTATTTTGCAAATATAAATTTATTTCCGCGTGAATCAAAAAAAACACTCAGTTAGATGGATTGAATTTTAGTACATTTGTTTTAAACTTATTAATCATGAAAAAATATTTCATTTTATTTATAATGACAGCACACATATCTATAATTGCTCAAAACACGAATCCTTTACTAAAAAATTGGAAAGGTGAAAATCAAGGGGCACCCGCTTTTAACGATTATAAAATTTCTGATTTTAAACCTGCTCTCGAATTTGCAATTCAAGAAAAATTGAATGAAACTGATGCAATTGCCAATAATTTAAAACCAGCAACTTTTGAAAATACAATTGTAGCATTAGAAAAAACAGGTAAAACATTGTCGAGAGTTTTAGCTGTTTATGGTATTTATAGTTCAAATTTAAACAGCCCAGAATTTGAACCTATTGAAACCGAATTTGAACCCAAACTTGCAAATTTATCTGATAAAATAACTCAAAACACTAAATTGTTTAATCGTATTGCGAGTGTTTTTAATTCAAAATCAAAAAGCAAATTAACCAAAGAGCAACAACGGTTAATAAACCTTTATTATGAAAACTTTGTTCGCCAAGGAGCAAAATTAGATATAAAAACCAAAGCTAAAGTTGCCGATATAAATGGAAAACTTGCTGGATATTTTATAAAATTTAGTCAAAACTTATTGTCTGAAGAAAATAATCAATATATAGAAATTAATGCTGAAAATGATTTTGCTGGATTATCAGATGAAATAAAAAATAGCGCAATTGCAAAAGCGAAAGAGCGAAAGTTGAATGCTTTAGGTTGTATAGAAAACACACGATCATCAGTAGAACCTTTTTTAACTTATTCTAGCAATCGAAATTTGAGAGAGAAAGTTTGGAGAATGTTTATCAATCGGGGAGATAATGCAAACGGTCAGGACAATAATTCTACAATAGTCGAAATTTTAAAACTACGTTCAGAGCGAGCTAAACTTCTTGGTTTTTCATCTCATGCAAGTTGGAAATTATCAAATACAATGGCAAAAACGCCAGAAAATGCTATGAAATTGATGCTTGATATATGGAAACCAGCAACTGCACAAGTGAAGATTGAGGTCGGAGCTATGCAAAAAATTGTAGATTCAGAAGCTGAAACTTTCAAAATTTCGCCTTGGGATTACCGTTATTATGCCGAAAAAGTTAGAAAAGAAAAGTATGATTTAGACCAAAATGAGGTAAAACAATATTTGCAATTAGACAAACTAAGAGAAGGAATGTTTTGGGTTGCTGGAGAATTATTTGATTTAAAATTTATTCCTGCACTTAATATTGAAGTATATCAAGCTGATGTGAAAGTGTGGGAAGTTGTAAATAAAACCACAGGAAAACATGTGGGCCTCTGGTATTTTGATCCTTATGCTCGCAAAGGAAAACGTTCGGGCGCATGGATGAATGAATACCGAAGTCAAGAAAAGTTTGATAAAGACATTCCTACAATAGTTTCAAATAACGCAAATTTTATTAAAGGAAAAGAAGGTGAGCCAGTATTAATTTCTTGGTCAGATGCAAGCACTTTATTTCATGAATTTGGTCATGCGCTACACGGATTATGCTCAGATGTAAATTATCCAACATTAGCAGGAACAAATGTAGCCAGAGATTATGTAGAATTTCCGTCCCAACTTTTAGAACATTGGCTATCGACGCCAGAAGTATTAAAGAAGTATGCTTTAAATTATAAAACCAATGAGCCAATGCCTCAAAGTTTGCTTAATAAAATTGAAAAAGCATCCAAATTTAATGAAGGATTTAATACAGTTGAATTAATTTCGAGTGCACTAATTGATATGAAATTACACATGACAAATGATTTAATAAATCCAGATACATTCGAAAAAAACACCTTAGAGGCTTTAAAAATGCCATCAGAAATTGTAATGCGTCATCGCACGCCACAGTTTGGACATATTTTTTCGAGCGATGAATATTCTGCTGGATACTACAGTTACTTATGGGCTGATGTAATTTGTGCAGATGCCTTTGAAGCTTTTACAGAAGCTAGCGGGCCTTATGACAAAGCAGTTGCAAAACGGTTGTTAAAATATGTTTTTAGCTCAGGAAATACTACAGATCAAGGTGACGCGTTTCGAAATTTTAGAGGACGTGATGCAAAAGTTGATGCTTTAATGCGTGCAAAAGGATTTCCAATTGTAAAATAGCGGTTTTGTGGCTTCATGAAGTAGCGAACTTCGTAACCGATTATTTTCTGTTAGAGATAATATTTCTTGCGAAACGTGAACGTGAATTTACCACAAAATTCGCAATCTTGCAAAACCGCTGTTGGCAGATAGTGGCTTTATTTACTAATTAATTTCTTTATATATTCCATTTCAGTGTCAAATCCATTTAAGAATTCTTCAATTGTAGGTTGAGTGTCATAATCTGGAAATAAGCCACGCCCAAAAGGAGTTTCTTTTTTATTGGTTGCAACTACAAATTTACATATTGGAATTCTAGCTATTAATTTTGTATTTGGGAGTGTTACTTTTAAAAAACTTCCACTTGTATTGCCATAATAACCTCCACCAGTTTCTTCTCCAATAAATTTTGCATTGGTGTGATTTTTTGCTAAAGATGCAAATTCTGAACCGCCAGAAAATGTTAATCCGCTTATTAAAATATAAATTTCTCCTTTAAAATTATTTTTGCTTGGTTTATCTCCTTCGTAATGTCCTTTTTTATTTAATATTTTACCGTCGTTTGCTTCATAAAAATCTTTTTTAAGTTCTTTCATTAATATAGCATCCTCATTTTTATAATCAGTATACTCTAAAAATGAACAAGTAAATGAAGGAATTTCTACATAATTATATTTTGTATATTTTTTATTTATAATATATGACAATAAATGGTCTTCCATTCCTTGTTCTCCGCCTTCATTTTTTCTGATATCAATTATTAAATGTTTAATTTTTTTGATATCAATTTCTTTAAATGTGTTTTCTAAAAAAGTTTTAAAACCATTTCGTTTGTCTTTGTAACTATCTAATGAAAAAGAATTAACAGTTAATATCGCTGTACTTGAATTCAAATCGAAAGAAATAGTAGATGCTTCCTTGTAGTTATAATTAGGTATTGTCTCTACAATTTTTGGATATAATTTTGTGTAATCTTTGAAATTGTAAGGTGGAATATCATATAATAATTTTTCGTTATTTTTCGGATTAATCAATTCAAGTTTAAATGATTTTACTGGTTCAAAAAAGCGAGCATAATATTTTGAAAATGCTTCTTCAATCCAATGATATTTACTTGTTAAATTATAACCGTCTGCTGGTTCAATACTTAAAAATTTATCTAAAATTACATCAATGCTTTCATCATTTATCTTAGTAATTTGGAATCCTTTTGTTTGATAATTTTCTAAATCATTAAGTATATACACTTTTTTATCTAATATTTTGACACAAAAAGGGAAAAATGTACCATTTTGATTTAAATAAGTTTTTATTTCGTCCGAAGTTTTGATATTACAATGGCCTTCTTTAGTGAATGCGACAATTGGTGCAAGAATTTTGTAAAAATCTAACGCATTAATATTGTTAGTTATTTTACTTTTTTGAACATTACAAATGCTGTCAAATTGCAACTTTGAATTATACCAAAGCCCGACTTTAGTTTCATAATATGCGTTTTGAAGGATGTCAAAATCTTGAATAAGTTCTTTAGAACTTAAATTTTTTAAATTTTTTGAAATCTCGCTATATTTAATTGAATATTTTCCACTTTGCGAATTTGTTTTGTCGTCAAGCGGTTTTACAGAAATAGAAAATAATTCGGAATTGTCAGGAGAAAAAACAATTTTTTCTGGACCAAACATTCCGTTTGGAGTATCAACACTTTCTATTAATTTTCCATTTTTATCTTTTAAAGTTACAACCAAATCTATTCCTTGTTGCGAAGCAACAACGGAATAGTATGTGTCTTTTTTTAAATTTAAATTGAAATTTTGTTCTTCATTTCTGCTTATTTTCAAATCATTTATTTCTTGATTTAATTGTAATAAATTTGAGTTAATATTCTGTTGTCCAAATGCAAATGTTGAAATTAGAATTGAAAAAAGTATAATGAATTTTGTCATTTTTTTTTGATTTTTTTTTATGCGGTTTCACTCCATTTCTGCCACTTTAATCTTTATGCTCTAATAATTTTTAGTTAGGATAATATTCTTCCTCCAGATTCTCTTTTTCAAAAGTAGCACGCGTATGTTTTTCGTTTAGCGAATGTGTAATAATAGCTTGATATTTTTTTGCTAGATTATTCTCATCGGTAATTTTTTGTTGAACAAAAACTTTGTATACTAACGGATTTATTTTATTATTATTTAATCCAAAAGCTAAAGAATATAGCATTTTTATTGGTACTTCTGGTTTCTCAACTTTTTTAGCTATTTCATAAAAATAATACAACGTTGGCTTCCCATTAAAATCTACTTCTTGTTTGTAAAGCAATTTAATAAGATCTTTTTCATTTAAATCTTCAAAATTTACAAGTGCAGCTTGTGCAATTTCATCATCAGTAATTGTACTTATATCATCTACTTTATTTTTATTTAGAAGTAAAGTAATAGTCAAAAAACGAGTTTTTAAATTGCCTAAAGCTTCTTTAATTTGATCGTCATTCAATTTATTATTAATTATTCCTAGTCTAATTATTTCAGAGTTAAGTTGTGGCAAATCGAGAGATTTAATTTTTTCTAGCAATAAATTTATTGCATCGTCTTGCTTAAAATTTGAAAATAAATTTATATAATTTATCAAACTCTCAGTTGGAGCTTCATTACTAGGATTTACATCAGAAAATTCCTCGACAGCTGTAGAATCAATTGTTGCATTTTCTGCATTTTCCTGCGCATCCACGACTGTATCTGATATTAGTTTAGCTGCGTTAATTTTATTTTCATCTGGGTTTTTTTCTATCCAACTTGCTAATCGTTTGTATTCTAATTTAGCATTGGTCATTATGATTTTTTTAAAAGAATTTAACTTTTTTTGAGAAACCAAATTTTTATCAAAAAGGGCATTACAAAAATCTAAAAGTGGCTCGTTATATTCTTTAATGCTGTAATAATCCATGATTTTAGGAAATAAAATCTTACTATTTCCCATATCTTCCTTAAAGGTGACAAACAAACTAGAAATATCATAATCATTATTAGAAACTGGTAAATCATAATCTAATAACTCCAATATTTTCAAATATCCTTCTTTTGAATTTTGTTTCGATAGTGCTTTCAGAATACTAATTTGAGCATTAGTTTTTGTGGTTTCTTTTTTATAAAAACCCTCTAAAAACGGTATGATTCTATTATCATGAATAGTACCTATTTTTTCAATTAAATTTTCAATTGCCTCATTTTCGGTAGGTTTAAATTTAAAAATTGTTAAAAAATTAAGTACTACATCAATATCTTTAGTATTAATTTTTAATTCATTTACTGATTTCATGGCAGAATATCTAATAGTATCTTTCTGACTATTAGCATCTTCTATAAAAAGTTTCAATTTATCATCAAAGACAGATGTTGTACTTTTTTGTGTTGGTACAAATGAATTGAATGTATTTTCGATAAATTTATTATCATTTTTATAGTTTTTATCAACTAAAACTCGTAACTCAATACTCTGGTTTCCTGTAAAAAAAAGTTTATATTTAATTGCTTGACTTGAGTTAGGTTTAGAAACTAAAGCATTAAAAATATGCATATTATTTTCTTTGTCAGATGAAGTTGATTCGCTTACAATTTGTAAATTTTCTTCATCTGTAGAAATCAATTCATCCCATTTAGATTTTGAAAATCCTTTTTTACTATAAACCTCGGGATCTAAAAGTGATATTTTTGACGTTTTATCTACATATTCATCACGATAATCATCCTCCAAATATTCTCTATCATATTGTTTTAGAATATGTTTTTTAAAGTTTATAGCAATCGAATCTATATTACTTATTTGTCGGTATTTATGATATTTATAGTAATCAAAGTCTATTGTTTCTCCGTTTTCAGAATTAAAACTATAAATAACAGATTTTGAAAGAAACTTGTTTTTATTTTTAAATTTATTGAAATCTAAATCTAAAAATATTTTTTGATTGGGCTTTTCGGGAATATCAATTTTAAATTTTGCGATAGTATCTATAAATTGTTTACTATCAAGTTTAAAAGTAGTTTTTTGAGTTGTAAATGAATCAAAAAATCTATTTGAATTTTTATCTGATGCATTTACTGTCCCCATTAAATAATATTTATTTCCGTCAATAACAGTTTTAAGCCTAATAGTTTGGTTGCCTATTTTAGATTCAGATTTACATGAATTTTTATCTTTATCATAATTATATTTTAGTGCTTGAAGATCGTGTTGAATGTAAAATTCGGTTTGCATTTGCTTCAATTCAAATTCGGTGTTTTCTAGATTATTGCTGTCATTTATTTTATTTTCGGTCAAAAAATAATAGGCTTTCTCTTGACTTTCATATGCTTGAATTTCAATTTTATTTTCTATTTCTTGTTCGTTACCATACATAAAATTGAAAGAAGGCACTTCTATCGAAAAATCATTATTTTTTGTAGAAACTTTATCCCACGAATTTTTAAAATTTTTAATCTTAATATCGTTAAAAACTTCATTTTCAAACTGTTTTACATAATTTCCTGAGCCTGTCATCGAAATAGTAATCAGCTCTAGAGGTGTAATATAAAATTTCCAATGCTGTTTATTACCGCTTTTTGTAACATTTTTAATATCATATTCAACAAAATTTTCTTGTTGAATATAGTTTTTTTCTAAAATTGTTCCAGCTATATTTTCAAAAAATAAACTGTCTAATGTTTTAGGATTAAAGTCAATATTTTTTTTATTAAGAAAATAGTTAAGAGGTAATCGTTTTATATTTATTGCTCCCCCATTTGTAAAATCTGGCGATCCAACATTTTGATTAGTTTTAAATTGATTTTTATTTAAAGGCATTTTTATCATCCCGTCTTGAGAAGTTGCTTCTTTAAAACCAGGATTTGGAAAATAATCTTCAATAGTTTTTTTTTGCTTTTCGCCGTTATTAGAAAAAACATCTATTATAGGCAAAACTGTGTATCCTTTATCTTTTAAAAGTTGAATAACTCCCAGTTTGCCCGAAAGATGAGCCGCACCAATTGCCGAAAATAAACTACCCGTTTTAGCAAGCGAGTCGATACTTTTAGCCATTATAACATTGCGATTTGTTATCATTATATCATGTCCTTTCTTGGTAAACATTAATTTGTAGATAGAATCTAACATTACAATATCTTTTTCACGGTAATATTGTTTTAATGTTTCGTTAAAATTTCCAGATTTAACTATTTTCATCAACAAATCCCTGTTTTTAGGTTCGGGTTGCGAATCTTCATGCTTAATTTTCATTATGGATAATAACGAAGTTTTTGCGCTTTCCAGTCCTACTATTTTCTTTTTAAATTTTCTACCAGTTTGATATATAAACATATCTAAAACTGTATTTTCTTGAAAGTCTGCCTGACCACCTTCAATTCCCGAAAGCATATTATTAAAATAATTGTTGTTTACAAATTGTAAATTCAACTCTTTATTTTTTACTGGTACCAAATAAAATTTGCTGTAAAAACTATAAGGATCATCATAAAACTGTCCTTTAATTAAATCAAAAACATCATTCCATGTCTCTGGATCGCTTTCGTTTGATACGATATCTGCATCCAATAAATTTTTGAAAAAAGCATCTGACAAGTGATAAGAAACTTTATCATTTACATGCATTGTACCATATAAATAGGATTTTTTTGTTAATCCATTTCCAGATATTTCCCAGAATAGTGTTTTTTCTTTTTGTGCAAATACTAATGATGTAATTAGGAATAATGATAGGAAAAATAATTTTTTCAAGGCGTCTATTTTTTAAACAAATATAAATAAAAACGGTATCTCAAAATTGAAATACCGTTTTTAAATTTTACAATTTTAGTTTACAGATTTACTGTAATTTATTTAATTTTTTTTGAGCACTATCAATATCCTCTTGAATTTCAGTAATTTTTAATTGTTGTTTAGTAATTTTTAGATTTCCTTTTTCAATTTCTACTGGCGATAGTTTTCCTTTATCTTTTGCTCTTTCAAATTTAGATTTCATTTTTTCTAAATCTCGTTGTGCATCTTCTTTTTTGTTTTGGTATTTAGAAAGTTTTTTTTGAGCATCGCCTAATCTATCTTGCTCTTTTTCCATTTTTTTATTGGCTTTTTCATATTTTTTCTTTTCTCTATCGGCGTCTTTTTGAGCGTCTTTTGCATCATCTTGTGCTCTTTCAACTTTTCGTTGGGCATTTTCTTGTTGCTTTAACGATTCTTTTTGATTTTTTAAATCTTGCTCTAATTGAGCTTTATCTTGAGCTTTTTGATTTTCAATTTGTGTTGCTTTCAATTGCACCGAATCATTCACAACAGGGGTAATTTGAGCATAGAAGTTGTGAAAACTTAACATAGCAAGCACAATAATTACGAATTTAATTTTCATTTTTTTAATTGTTTAAAGTTATTAGGTATTTTTGCTTTTATTAATTTTAAAATAAATACAAAGTTTTTATGCACAATAAATGTACCACAAATTTTATCTTTAGCAAAATAATTTATATTTTAATTTGTTGTTTTACAATTGTAAGCTGCAAAAAAGCAAGTTTTAACGAGAACAAATCTAGTCTTAACAATCCTGTTTTAAATCGAAATCAAACTTTGAAGACAGGATTCGATTTTTTACCTACATCAACAACAAATCAAATTGTAAATCATGAATTTTACAGTTTGTCATATAACGAAAAATATGAACAAGCAGAATGGGTTTCCTACAAGCTAACTTCTCAAATGATTTCACAGCACCATTTTGAACGTCCTTTTTTTATAGATGACCCAATGGTTGAAACCCATTCGGCAAATTGGAAAAATTATAAAAAATCGGGTTTTGATAAAGGACATTTGTGTCCAGCTGGCGACATGAAATTTTCTGAAAAAGCATTTGAAGATACTTTTTTTACATCAAACATTTCACCTCAAAAGCACGATTTTAATGATGGTATTTGGAATACTTTAGAAGCTAAAGTTCGATATTGGGCTGTAAAATATAACACAATTTATGTGGTAACAGGCGGTATTTTGTCTGCAAATTTGCAAACCATAGGGCCTGAAAAGGTTGCAGTACCTAACTATTTTTATAAAGTTTTACTAAACAATTCAAACGGGCAGTATAAAATGATTGCTTTTTTAGTTCCTGCAACTAATAGCAACAAACCATTATATGAATTTGTAGTTTCTGTTGATTTGATTGAAAAGCTAACGGGAATTAATTTTTTTCCTAAACTTGAGGATGCTCTAGAAAATAGATTAGAACAAAATAATGATTACAAAAAATGGTCTTTTTAAGCCTACATTACCTAAATTTGAATTAAAACGAAAGGATTTATATACATATTATATAACTTTGAAGCAACAAAAAGGATTTAACAAAAAATTATGCGAGCTTATGATTTCTTGGCACAGTTTTTTACGTAATTTAGATGAAAAATTTAATGAATACAATAGTTCAATTTATGAAAAGACATTATAAAATACTTTTAGTTGTTTTGATAACAGCTCTTGGTTTATGGAGTTTTATGCCAAAAAAAATAAGTGACGATCCCGAAAAAGACAAAGCCTTATTAGAGCTTTTAACTTTTGTAATAGAAAGAGGTCACTACAGTCCTGCTGCGATTGATGATAATTTTTCTAAAGGCATTTATAAAGATTATATTGCAGCCTTAGACCCATCAAAAAGATTCTTTTTGCAATCTGATATGGATGAATTTTCGCAATATGAAACTAAAATTGATGACGAAATTAAAGATAAAGATTTAACTTTTTTTGAGTTAACATACTCCCGATTAATGAAACGTATGGAGGAAAGTAAAGTATATTACAAATCTGTACTAGATGCTCCTTTTGATTTCACTCAAAATGAAGACATCAATACCGATTATGAGAAAATGCCATATGCTCAAGATGTTGATGCATTAAAAGATCGTTGGAGAAAGCAAGTTAAACTTTCAGCCCTATCATCATATGTTGATAAAATTAAACTTCGCGAGGATATTGCTAAAAATAAGGACATAGCGCCATCAGAAAAGTTAAAAGAATATAAAACAAAATTAGGAACAAAAATTACACCCGAACTAGAAAAGAAGTTTCTTGATAACTTAGCAAAAGAAAAATCTGAAGCGCCTAAAAGTAATGAACAACTTGAGAAAGAAACACGAGAAAGCACTCTAAAATCGTTAAACGAATATTTTGGTTTTATTAAAGACTTAAATCGTGAAGATTGGTTTTCTGTATTTATAAATTCAATTGCTTCACGATTTGACCCTCATACTTCTTATTTTGCACCAGAGGAAAAAGAACGTTTTGATGTTAGTATGAGCGGTAAACTGGAAGGAATTGGTGCCCGACTACAAAAGAAAAATGATTTTACTGAAATATCCGAATTAATTTCTGGGGGACCAGCTTGGAGAGGAAAACAATTAGAAGCTGGTGATGTTGTCCTTAAAGTTGCTCAAGGAAGTTCGGAACCAGTTGATGTTGTAGGAATGCGCCTTGATGATGTTGTGAAAAAAATCAAAGGTCCAAAAGGAACCGAAGTAAGATTGACAGTCAAAAAAACTGATGGTACAATTAAAATAATTACAATCATTAGAGACGAAATTGAAATTGAAGAAACATATGCAAAAACAAGTATTGTTGAAAAAAATGGCTTGAAGTATGGTGTAATTTATTTGCCAAAATTCTATATCGATTTTGAAAACAAAGACAGCCGTGATGCAGGAAAAGATATTGCAATAGAAGTTGAACGATTAAAAAAAGAAAACGTAAAAGGAATTATAATTGATGTTCGCGATGATGGTGGTGGAAGTTTAAAAACTGTTGTAGATATTGGTGGCTTGTTTATAGAGCAAGGTCCGATAGTTCAAATAAAATCGGCTGCTGGAAAAAAAGAAGTCTTATATGATCGCGATAGCAAAGTAGAATGGGATGGTCCTCTAGTGATAATGACCAATTGCTTTTCGGCTTCAGCATCAGAAATTTTGGCCGCTGCAATGCAAGATTACAAGCGTGCTGTAATTATAGGAAGCAAACAAACCTACGGAAAAGGTACTGTTCAAAACGTTATTGATTTAAATCAATTTGTAAAAGGGAATACTTATGGAGATTTAGGTGCCCTCAAAACTACGACTCAAAAGTTTTACAGAATTAATGGTGGTTCAACTCAACTTGAAGGAGTAAGCAGCGATATTGTAATGCCCGATAGATATGCTTATTTAAAAATGGGAGAGCGTGATGTAGATAATGCTATGCCTTGGGACAAAATAGATGCTGCAGAATATAAAGTTTGGGATAAGCAAACTAATTTTGACTTAGCAATTGAAAACAGCAAAAAACGGTTACAAAATAATGCTCAAATGAAACTAATAGATGAAAATGCCAAATGGCTTGATGATCGTAATAAAGAAAATGTATACAGCTTGCAGATTGACAAATTTAGACAAGAACAAAAGGTATTGGAAGATACCAACAAAAAATACAAATCGATTGCAAATTATACAAATCCATTTCAATTTAAATCGTTGCCATATGAGCAAGAATTAATGAAAACAGATGAAACATTAAAAGAAAAACGCGATCGTTGGCATGAAAGTTTATCAAAAGATATTTATGTAGAAGAAGCTATACATGTATTAGATGATTTACAATCTAACAATAACAGAAAAGAACTTAGTAGTAAAATCAAAAAAGAGAAATTACTCAAGTCATAATTATAATAGAAGTGCAAAAAAAAATCTCGTTTCAATATTGAAACGAGATTTTTTATTTTGAAAATATAAATTTAACCTAAAGCGGCTCTTTTAAAACCTGTAACAACTAGGTTAGCATCTACAGATTTAATATAATTTGCAACGCTCATAGAGCTATCTTTTATATAATCTTGATTTACCAAAGTATTATCTTTAAAGAAACGACCAAGTTTTCCTTTTGCAATATTTTCTATCATTGCTTCTGGTTTTCCTTCTTGACGCAACAAATCTTTTGCAATTTCAATCTCTTTAGCAATTATATCAGCATCAACCTCAGCTTCATTTAATGCGATAGGATTCATAGCAGCTGCTTGCATCGAAATATTTCTAGCAGCATCATCTGCTCCATTTACATTTGCCGAAAGAGACACAATAGTAGCAATCTTATTTCCAGAATGAATATATGATCCTACAAATGCACCACTTAATTTCTCAAAGGTTCTGATTTCAAGTTTTTCACCAATAACTCCAGTTTGCTCAACTAATTTTTCGGCAACTGATATACCATTGAAATCTGACGCTAAAAACTCTTCTTTAGTTGAATAATTCAAAGCTAAATTAGCCATCTCGGTAGCCATTTTAACAAAATTTTCGTTCATCCCTACAAAGTCTGTTTCACAATTTAAAGTGATTACTACACCTTGTGTTTTATCTGCATTTACAACAGCTATTGCAGCACCTTCTGTAGATTCTCTATCCGAGCGATTTGCCGCTACCTTTTGACCTTTTTTACGAAGATTTTCAATAGCCAAATCAAAATCGCCATCAGATTCTACCAATGCTTTTTTGCAGTCCATCATTCCTGCACCAGTAATTGTTCTTAATTTATTTACTTCTGCAGCAGTAATTGTTGCCATATTTTTTTATTTAAAGATTAAAAGATTGAAAAATCCAAAACTTTCAGATATACAAATTTCTCAATCAGTAATCCTTTAGTGATTAAATTATTCAATCTTTAGATTGTTTTTTTATTCTTCTGTTTTTGTTTCTTCGCTACTTGCTTCAACTTCTGAAGTTTCAACAGCTTCTGCAACTGGTGCTTCAGCAAATTCTTCTGTTGCATGATTTTCAACGGCAGTTACTGTTTCTTCTTTTGAAGCAACAACTTCTTGAGCATCATCTCCTTCTTTATCAGAAGTTCTATTTGCTAATCCATCTTTAACAGCATCAGTTACTAGAGTTAAAATTTTATCGATTGATTTTGAAGCATCATCATTTGCTGGAATTACATAATCTACATCACGTGGATCAGAATTAGTATCAACCATTGCGAAAACTGGAATGTTTAATTTTTGTGCTTCTTTAATTGCGATATGCTCTGCCATAATATCAACAACAAATAATGCTGCTGGTAATCGTGACATGTCTGAAATAGAACCTAAGTTTTTTTCTAATTTTGCTCTAAGACGATCTACCTGTAAACGTTCTTTTTTTGAAAGTGTCATAAAAGTACCATCTTTTTTCATCTTATCAATTGTAGCCATTTTTTTAACAGCTTTTCTGATAGTTACGAAATTAGTTAGCATTCCACCAGGCCATCTCTCAGTGATGTAAGGCATGTTACAAGATGCAGCTTTTTCTGCTACTATATCTTTTGCTTGTTTTTTTGTTGCAACAAATAAAATTTTTCTGCCAGAAGCTGCAATTTTTTGCATAGCAATACTCGCTTCTTCTATTTTTGCGGCAGTTTTGTATAAATTTATAATATGGATACCATTACGCTCCATATAAATGTATGGAGCCATATTTGGGTTCCATTTACGAGTCATATGTCCAAAATGAACACCTGCTTCTAATAATTCTTTAACGTCTATTTTGTTTGCCATTGTGTAATAGTTTACGTTCCGTGATTAGCAATGTGTCACCTTTTTCGCTTGAAATTTTGTTATCAAGACTTTGGACTACATTTCGATGCTAAACTAACTCCTTATTAAAGGGAATATCGACAACTTTGTTTAAATTTAATTTTAATATGCTGGATTAATTTTCAGCATTTTTTTTAATAATTCAGGAAAACTTAAAAAGTATCTGAAACAAGTTCATTATTAACGTTTCGAGAATTGGAATCTCTTTCTCGCTTTTTTCTGACCGAATTTTTTACGTTCTACCATTCTTGGATCTCTTGTTAGCAATCCTTCTGGTTTTAAGATAGCTCTGTTTCCTTCGCCAACTTCACACATTACTCTAGCTAGCGCCATTCTCACAGCTTCTGCTTGACCTGTTGAACCTCCGCCATGTACATTTACTTTTACATCAAAGTTGGTTACATTTTCTGTCATCGACATTGGCTGTAATACTTTATACTGTAAAGTGGCTGTTGGGAAATAGGTTGCAAATTCTTTTTTGTTTACAGTAATTTTTCCTGTACCTTCAGTAACATAAACACGTGCAACAGCACATTTTCTTCTACCGATTTTGTGAATAACTCCCATTATTTTAAGTCGTTAAGGTTTACGGTTTTTGGTTTTTGAGCATCATGAGTATGAACTCCACCAACATTTACATTTAAGTTTCGGAATAATTCGGCTCCTAATTTATTTTTAGGAAGCATTCCTTTTACAGCTTTCTCTACTAACAATGCAGGATTTTTTTGTTGCATTACTTTTGCAGTTAAGCTTCTTTGTCCTCCTGGATAACCTGTGTGACGAATGTATACTTTTTCGTCAAGTTTGTTTCCAGTTAAGTTAATTTTTTCTGCATTGATAACTATTACATTATCCCCGCAATCTACGTGTGGCGTATAACTTGGTTTGTATTTACCTCTCAAAATCATAGCGACTTTAGAAGCTAATCGACCTAAGTTATGACCGTCGGCATCAACAACTATCCACTCTTTTGAGCTGTTAGCTTTTGTCGCCGAGACTGTTTTGTAACTTAATGCGTTCACAATTATATATTTTAATTAAACATTCCATTCCCAATTAAAGGAGTGCAAAAGTACAATTATTTATGATATATACAAATTGCATATTATATTTTATTTAATTTTTGATTTTTAAAGGGTTATAAAAATTTAGTCACAATTTGAAATACATTAATAACAAATTAATAAATCATTAAAAAAGTTAAATATAATTTTAATTATTTAAAAAACGAATTGAATTTTTAATCTAAAGTTCCTTAACTCACATTTGAACCAAAACCATTTGAATATTATTGTTTTTTTTGTTAATTTTACATTTTTTAAATCAAATATGAAATCAAAAGCTACATTAAAACAGATTGCTAAAGAGCTTGGAGTTTCTATTTCGACAGTTTCAAAAGCTTTAAATAATAGCCCAGAAATAAGCAACCCAACAAAAATTAGAGTTCAAGAGTATGCAAAACTTAAAAACTACAAGCCTAATATTATTGGTTTAAATTTAAAAAATCGTTCTACAAAAACTATAGGAGTTATTATTCCAAATATTTTAAATTCATTTTTTGCTAAAGTTTTTAGTGGTATAGAAAAGATTGCTGATGAAAAAGGATATAAGATTATCACTTGCATTTCTAACGAATCTTTAGAAAAAGAAATTGGTGCGCTCGAAATGTTAAGCAATGGAACTATTGATGGATTTATTCTTTCAATATCTGAAGAAGCTCAAAAACTGCAACAATTTGGTCATTTTAAGTCAATAATTAATGAAGGAACTCCAATAGTTATGTTTGATAGAACTTCTGACGATGTAAATTGTGACAAAGTGGTCGTAGACGATATAGAATCAGCAATTAATGCAACCCAACATTTAATAAAAACTGGATGTAAAAATATAGCATTATTTTCGAGCATAAACAATTTGAGTGTAGGAAAACTGAGGGCTAAAGGATTTTATAAAGCTCTTGAAAATGAGGGGCTAAAAGTAAATGAAACAATGGTTATTTTAACAGATAATGCTGATGATTTTGATGCAAAATTACCTGATTTTTTCAAAAATAATAAATCAGACGGGATTTTTGCAGTCGACGAGCACGCATCAGTTATGGCAATGAAATTTGGGATTAAAAATGGCTATAAAATACCAGATGAATTATCAATAATAGGATTTGCAGACGGGGTATGGTCCCGAAGGATGACTCCGAGCTTATCTACTGTAAGTCAACACGGTCCAGAAATAGGTGAAGAAGCTGTTAGAATACTAATCGAAAAGCTAGAAAGTAAAAGTGAAGAAAACACCTATAAAACAACAGTTATTAAAACAGAATTAAGACAACGAGATTCAACTAAGAAATTAAAATAATTTTAGATTATTTTATAAAAAAATTAAGTGTAGATATAAATTATGAGAAAATTTTTAATTTTAGTTTTGGCTTTAGTAACATCAACTTTATTTTCGCAAACAACATTAGATGTTTTTGAACTAGGCAGAAAAGGAACGGTAAACCAAGTAGCAGAGGCTTTAAAAGCAAACCCCAAAGCGTTTAATGTCGTAAATAGCGAAGGATATTCACCTCTAGTTTTAGCATGTTATCGTGGAAATAATGAAGTTGCTAAAATATTAATTAACTCTGGTAGCGATATTAACGGGCAAAGTAAATTTGGAACGCCACTTATGGCTTGCATTGTTAAGAACAACAATGAGATTGCTAAACTATTAGTAGAAAAAAAGGCAAATTTAGATTTTGCAGACCCAACTGGAATGACAGCACTAATATATGCAACAAATTTTAGAAATTATGAAATGGTATCAATACTTGTAAAGGCTGGTGCAAATATTGATTACAGAGACATAAAAAAAAGTTCGGCTTTAGACTATGCAATAGTTATGAATGACGACAAACTAATTGAATTATTAAAAAATAAAAATAAAAAACCATGAAAAAAATTACTTTTACCCTATTAGCATTTTTTATTGTTAATTTCTTTTTTGCACAAACTTATTCGACTGGAATCATTAACTTTCCGGCTCCGTTAAATCAGTATTCTGTCAAAATTGATGTAACTCAAACATTAGTGACATTAACTCAAATTATGCCAAGCGATAGATGGCATTCGCTAGCTTTTGATAATGGTGGAGCAATGACAGGACCAGCTGACGTTATTGCATACATCAATACATCAAATATTTCTGATCGTACCTTAGGCGGATATCAAGTTCCAGCGGCAGATGCAATTCAAAGTTGGACTACAATTTCTGATACAGTTTCGGGAACTACAAGAACTGTAGTTTCTACAAGAGCGCTAAACACAGGCGAACCAAACGATTATGTTTTTTCTGCAAGCGCAGGATCTATAAATTTAGCATGCTCAAGATCTGCAAGTGCAAATAACTTTACTTTACAAGCTCATGGTGGTTTATCAAATGCCGTTTCAACAGCCGCATATCAAATTACATTATCAAATGAAAATTTTAAAATTGATGATTTCAAAATTTATCCTAATCCTGCAAAAGGATTTACCAATATTCTTTTACCAACAAATATTGAAAGTGGTATCGTTAAAATATATGATGCCCTCGGACGAGTAGTTAAGAATTTAACAATAACTTCAACCGATAATACTGTTTCTACTTCAGACTTAACAACAGGAACATATATGGTAGTTTTAAGAACTGATTATGGTAATGCAACTAAATCATTAATTATAGAATAATTTCTATCAACTATAAACTAAAGCGATTCTTTTTTTAAGTATCGCTTTTTTTATTAAACATCCAAACAACTATTAACATTTTGTAAACTTAAATTTTATAAGTTTGTAGAAGCAATCAAAAATTAATAATAAAAATGAAAATTCAAACTAAAGTGAGATTAGGCTTGATAATAATTACATCACTAGCACTAAATCATATCAACGCACAACAAAAAAAACCTGGCATTAATGTAGATTTAATGGATAAATCTGTTAAACCTAACAACGATTTTTTTAAGTATGTTAATGGAACGTGGTTAAAAAATACTGAAATTCCTGCAGACAAAATTCGTTGGGGAAGTTTTGATGAGTTGCGCCAAAATACTGATAAAGACGCATTGGCCATTCTTAATGAGGCTTCCAAAAATCCAAAATACAAATCTACTACCGATCAAGGCAAGGCAATTAATATGTATAAAGCAGCAATGGATACTGTTGCGCGAAATAAACAGGGAATCACTCCATTAAAACCCTATTTAGCAAAAATAAACGCTGTAAAAAACATACAGGATCTACAAAAACTAATGATGGAAACTGAAGCTCAAGGTGGTGGAGTTGGGTTTTTTGGTGTTGGTGTTGGAGCTGATGAAAAAAATAGCAATAAAAATACTGTAAGCATAGGACCTGGTGCATTAGGACTGCCAGATAGAGATTATTTTGTTTCTGACGACAAAGATTCTAAAGAGAAAAGAGAAAAATATGTTTTGCACATAGCTAAAATGCTTCAATTTTTAGGAGATACTCCAGTTGTTGCAAAGCTAAATGCTGAAAAAATATTAGCATTAGAAATTGAAATGTCAAGACCAAGATTCAACAGAGTAGAAAGTCGCGATAGTAAAAAACAATACAATCCTACTGCAATAGCAGATTTAAAAAAAATGTTGCCTATTATAAATTGGAATACATATTTAAATGGTGTTGGATTTACAAAAATAGATACTATAATTGTTAATCAGCCTCGATACATGAATGCTTTACAAGACATTTTTACCGAAAACAAAGTTGACTCATGGAAAGCTTATATGCGTTGGAATCTTTTAAGAAGTTCTGCTAGCCAATTATCTACCAATATAGAAGCCGCAAACTGGGAATTTTATGGAAAGGCATTGACTGGAGCATTAAAACAAAGACCACGTCATGAAAAAGCATTACAAGTTGTAAACGGAACTGTGGGTGAGGCATTAGGAAAACTATATGTTGCAAAAATGTTTCCAGCCGAAGCTAAAACAAAGGCATACGCTATGATTCAAAACCTAATATTAGCTTACAAAACTCGTATTTCAAATTTAACTTGGATGTCGCCGGAGACTAAAAAAAGCGCTTACGAAAAACTAGATAAACTCACTATCAAAATAGGTTATCCAGACAAATGGGAAGACTATTCGGCACTTGTAGTAAAAAGTCCAGCTGAAGGTGGAAGTTATTTTGACAATATTAAAAATGTAGCAAAATGGCAGTGGAAAAAAGATTTAGATAAATTGTATAAACCAGTTGATAAAACCGAATGGGGAATGTCGCCACAAACTGTAAACGCTTATTATAATCCTTCTTATAACGAAATTGTATTTCCAGCAGCTATATTGCAACCTCCATTTTACGATTACAAAGCGGACGAAGCTGTAAATTATGGTGGAATTGGCGCAGTAATAGGACACGAAATTTCACACGGTTTTGATGATCAAGGAGCAAGTTACAATGCAGATGGAAACCTAGTGGACTGGTGGACAAAAGAAGATTTAACTAAATTTACCGCTCTTGGTGGTTCTTTAGCCGACCAATATTCAGCATTAGAACCTTTGCCTGGGACACATGTAGATGGTAAATTTACGTTAGGTGAAAACATTGGTGATTTAGGTGGTGTAAATGCTGCTTATGACGGTTTAAAATTATTTTTAAAATCAAATCCAAATCCAGGTTTAATAGACGGATATACTCCAGAACAAAGATTTTTCATTTCCTGGGCAACAGTTTGGAGAGGGAAAATTCGTGACGAGGCATTGAAAAATCAAGTGAAAACTGACCCACATTCTCCCGCAATGTATCGAGCTTATGTTCCGCTACAAAATGTTGATTCTTTTTATCAAGCATTTGATATTAAAGAAGGAGATGGAATGTATATAACTCCAGAAAAGAGAGTGAAAATTTGGTAAAATAAATTTTAAATACCAAACCGCAAATTCAAAAATTCATATTTAAAATGGTTTTGAATTTGCGGTTTTTTTATGGTTTAACTTTAAAATTATAGTTTAAAATAGTTTGAACTTTATCACTTAAAATAGTTTTCCCCACAGATGGTTTTGAACAATCAAATTCGGGTAAAGGCAAATTTTGATCTATTGCTTTTCGAGTATAATAATCTTTTCGTGAGGGATGATGAGGCGCAACTCCATTAAATATTTCTCCCCAACAATTCAATTTTATTATTGTTTCAATTATACCTATACAATCTATTTGATGAATCAAATTTACAGGTCCCTCAGGATTTTCAATATTTTTTCTTCCCGATAAAAATTTAATCGGATTTCGATCCTCACCTATCAATCCTCCAAAACGTATAATTGTAGTTTCAAAATTTGAGTTTTCAAATAATAAATTTTCAACTTCCAAAAGTTGTTTGCCACTTTCTGTTTCGGGTACAGCTATAGAATTTTCAGTAACAACAATATTTTCATCACTGTAGACCGATGTTGAACTTATAAAAATGACTTTTTTTATGTTTGAGTCCTCAATATGTGGAATTAAATTATAAATTTTTTGTACAAAATTTTCATTGCAATCACCTCTTAATTTTGGAGGAATGTTGATAATTAAGATTTCTGAATTTTTAAGAAATAAATTAAATTCGTTTTTAATGTTTTCTGAATTTATATCAATACTATCGTTTAAACATATCAAAAACGGATTAATTTTAGCGTCTTTCAAGACATCTATTTTGTCAGGAGTTGTTGTGGAGCCATTTACTTTAAAGCCTATGGATATTAATGATTTTGCAAGTGGAAACCCAAGCCATCCACAACCTAGAATACTTATCTTTTTCATCTGTATTCTATTTATTCAAAAACAATTTTGCTTTCAAGATCATTAACTTCCATCGAGACGTGTTTGCCTAAAACCAAAGCATGATTATCAGCCATGTGACCCGCCGGAAAGTTATAAATTGTTGGAATATTATATTTTTTGGTTATATCGTCTATAATTTC
>JANXVF010000146.1 GCA_025351785.1 Flavobacterium sp. | reverse complement strand
CAAATTCATTTTTCGATTTTACTAATTTTCCTAAATGTAAAAATTTTGGAATACAGCTCGATTCAATAAATTCCCATCTTTCACTTAATCTTGCGCTAAATTTTTGAATATTAGATTGTCCAATGTATAAAAGTGTATTTTGACCATAAACATTGTGTTTGCCATATACCTGATACAAACCAAAATCGGATTCGGAATTCTTTGTTTTAATTATTTCAAAATCAAATGGGATTTTTTCCCAAAGAATGTTAATAACATTAATAGTTACATTTTTCTTATCCATTTTATCTTAAGCCTATTTCTGTTTGATAATCTTTCCAATATTTTAGAATGTCAAATGAACTTTCATTTCTAAATTCATTATCTACACTAATTGCTTCATAACTGTATATAAATTCAAGTGTTTCTGGTGTTCTTTTAAATAATTCTTTACTTAAATTGTAACCATTTATTTTATTTATAGTAAAACCATACATTTTTTTTTCAGAGTTTGGACTCCAAACTTCTTTTGTACAAAAATCCCAACTTGGAGCATACAGAGAATTTAAACCCTCGTCATTTACACCAATTGGAAGATTTAAAACTTCACCATTTTCAAAAGTTGCTCTTATAATATATTTGAAGAGAAATTTATTAATTTTGTTTTTGGTATTATTTTTAAAAACCAAATCCGTTGTGAATGTTGGACCATCGCTTTTAGAACCATATGTATCTAGGTTTTTAAAACCAACATTATTAATATTAATTAAAGGAAAGGCATCTTTTACTACTTCTTCCACATTTAAGTTTTCTTCTGATATGTTTTCTGTATTTTCAGAATTTTGCGAATCTTCTTTTTTAGTATTATTACAGGAAATCTGTAATAAAATCATTGTAATTAAAATAATTTTCTTTCTCATATGGTTCTTTTTTTAAGGTTTCGTAATAGTATGTCGCACAACGTTTCGCGGCTTCAAGAAGTGGCGATGAACCAAGACCAAGCCTTTACAAATATAAACAAAACTTTAAATTAAAAACCTTTCCGATTTCAAATAAATCCCGTGCCTCGCCATTTCTTGAAACCGCTGTTGTGTGCTGTTTTTTTTATTTATCTAAATATTCTTTTCCGTCTAAACTCAACCAACCTTTTTTACCATTAGGAAGTTCAAATCTAGCAAAGTTATATTGAAATTCGTCAAGTGATTTGTATTTAAAGTTATTCTGTAATGGATAGAACATAAATAAATTATTTTTTTCTAATTTATAAAAAGGCTCTTTAAATTCAATTGATTGTAATTCTTGAAATAAATCAAACTCTTCATTTTTAAAATTAGGATTTATAAATTTTTCAATAAAGTTAAAACCAAGTAAACCATTATTTTTTTTGTAATAAACCACATCGTACCTAAAATACATTAGTCCTTTAGGACTTAAAAGATTAATTTCATCAGTTTTTAAGTTTCGATTTATTATTCTGTTTAAAGAACTATTATTTATAAAATAAAAGGTGTTAATATCATTTGCATTAATTAATGAAATACTATCTTTTTGAACGATTTGAGTATGATAATTATAAAAGTTTTTATCAATTAAATAATGAGTATTATCTGATTTATTGATTTTTAATTCACTTGGTTTGACTTGAATTATAGATTCTGGTATACCATATCCTTGAAAAAAAGAAGGTTTTTTTAATTCTTCTCCATTCCAATTAATCCATTTTAGTTTATTATTTTGAAGAATTTGAATATTTCCCCTATAAGCATGAGCAGCATTTATTCTTTTTTTATATAATTTATTGAGTGTTAAATTATATAAATCAACATTATTTTTTCTATAACAATATATAATGCTATTTATATTTATTGAATCATAAATGTCTTTTATCAATACTTCGTCGTAGATGTTTTTTAATTGAACTTTTTTATTTTTTAAAGTATCAATTTTAAATGCTTGTTTATTGTAGATTCTGTTTGTAGTTAACCAAATGTGTTTGTTTGTAAGTTTAGTTTGTTTTAGAATTTTATAGTTTTCAAAACTATTGTTTCCCAATAAATGCAATTTATTTTTGGTTGGAATTATGAATGAGTTGAAATCACCAAATGTTATTATTATTTTTTTGTTCCCTCCAAAATCTGCATAAAAATATTTTGAATATTCATCACATTCAATTAATTCCATTTTATTTGTGTCTTCTTTAAATTCATATTGATATATTACAAAAGTTTCATTGTTGAATTGTGTTAATTCATATTCTCCAAACTCATCTTTTTCAACTGAAACAAATCTTATTTTCTTAATTTTTTTAAAATCATAATTTGGAATAATGTCGTTAAAATAAATATTTTTTATATTATGACTGTAATTAATAAAATCAGCATCGCTGATTTTATTAATTATAGTAGAAAATTTCATTTTGTTGTTGCTTATATCTGATTGAATAGTTAATTGTAAATAATCCTTATCTTTTTTTAATATAATTCCTTTTTCAGGATTTAAAAACTGCAATTCTCCTTCTTTAACTTTATAGGTTTGTTGAGCAAATGAAAAAATTGATAAAAGACATAATTATATGTAAATTAGTTTTTTCATTTATAATTTTTGGTTTTTAACTTCCGACATTATTGCATTTATTTTTGGCTTCTCGACATAAATTGATGTATCTATTTTACCTGAATCTTCAACAATAACTTTATTTATGGCTTGACTTTTTTCCCAATCCAAAACATAAATCCCTTTTTTAGAAATTTTAGTGTTATTGTTATTAATAGTTGTCATTTGACTTTCAATATATATAGGATTTAAATTTTGAAAATAAATAGTAGTTGTACAATAAGTTTCGCTATTTTGATAATATTTAATATGTTGAACTTTATAGATTTCGTCTTTGTGTTTATAAACTGTTATTGTGTTTTTATCCGATAATGATGTTATTGAATTATATGTTTCTTTAAATTTTGTGCTTTTTAAATATTTAATATCATTAATTTCATTAACTAATTTATCGATTTTTTTTACTTGATAATCATCAAATAAACAAACTTGCTTATTGCTACCATCATATATAACATAATGAAACTCGTTATTAACTTTTACTAAAGCAACAAAAGATGCCTTGTAATCGTCAATAATTTTAGTATATAAAAACTCATACTCTTGTATTTTATTTTCGGACATACAATATGCAACAATTTCATTTTCGTCTTTTAGATTTGTTTGTTTCCATTTATATAGAAAATTAGCTCCGTAATAATAATCGTAATTTTGAAAATCTTCAGATTTAGTAATGATTAAGTCTCTATATTGAACATTCATTTTATCTCTTTCAAGATTGCCGCTACTTTTGATAAGATTAAATCCATTATTGTTTTTAAAAAAGTAGTATACTCCTAAATCTTTATTCGGTTCAGAACTACCAGTGCACATTTTTCTTTTTAAAATTTTCTCTAAATAAAAGCAAATATAATTTTCATCTATTATTTTATATTTTCCTTTAGTAGTTGTAAAACAATCATTTCCGCAATCTGAACTATAATCACTTTCAAAAGTTTGGTCCAAATTTAATGAAATGTTGTTTCCGTAATTATTGAATTTATCAGAACTTTGTGGGGTTAATATATATTCTTTCGTTTCTACATCAGAAATTAATTTACTTATTTTCCATTTTCCTTGTAAAGCACTTATTTTAGAATTATTCGTTACCAAGTCAAAACCATCATAGTTATTTTGCTTTTGTCCATAACTAATTGTCGTGACAAAAAATAGTAATAACAAAATACTCTTTAAAAACTTATTTATACTTAAGTGCATAGATTATATAAAATTATTATTTGTTATATCAAGTTATTGAATTCGTCCTGTCGCTCGAAAATAGCACACAACGGTTTGCGGCTTGGCGAAGGTGGCGATTTTCACCGCAAATGTTGATGCGGTGAACCAAACTTTGATTAACCACAAATGTCTCTGCGGAGCACTGAACCGCCACTTTTGCCAAACCGCTGTTATGGGCTGCCGTTTTTTCTGTCATAGGTTTACTTTAAGTTTCTTTGTAGTCAATTCAACTGCTTTGTCAAGGTCGATTTTACTAATGTCAATGTCAAATATTTTGGTGTCGTTTTTCACAACCCTGTAAATAAAATAGTCATCTCTCCAGTCAACTTGGGCAATTTCAATTTTCGTATTCTCCTTTTGAAACACCACTTTGTCAGTCATTGAATTTTGG
>JANXVF010000112.1 GCA_025351785.1 Flavobacterium sp. | reverse complement strand
TTTGAAAAAAAAGACACTAAAAAAATTATTTTTCTGAATTTAATTTGCAACGGAATTCAAATAGTTGCCACAGGATTTTTTGGTATTATTGGAATGATGATATTAGGTTACTGGCTTTGGAGTTTTGTGACTATTGGCATTACAATTGCATTTTTTATGTTTTCTTATTTTACAAAAAAAATCAAAATAAAAGGATATGCTATTGAAGATTTAATTGAAAAAATTAATGAAATCCCAAAAAAAATTCATCGTAAAAATTTGATTTTAGGGTTTTGTCGTTACCTGATTTTTTCGCATCAATACTATTTCTTGTTTTTGGCATTCGATGTCGACTTGCAATATTCAACCTTGATGGCAACTATAACAACAGTTTACTTTTTGGCGTCTATAATTCCGAGTTTTCAATTTTTAGATTTTGCTTTGAAAGGAAGTTTGGCGGTTCACTTTTTCGGTTTATTGCATGTTAACGAATGGATTGTGGTTTTTGTTACAACGCTAATGTGGTTTTTAAATATAGTTTTGCCGGTATTGATTGGAAGTTATTATGTAATGGTATTTAGATTAATACCAAAAAAAATGAATAAAAAAACCTGCTCAAACGAACAGGTTTAAAAATACAATATTTTATAAGTTAATAAAAATCAACTCTGTTATCTTCTATTTTAGCATTACTCTTCAATGCTGGAATTATTCTTCCAGCTCCTTGAGCTGCATTTGCTTTTAATTTGTTCACATAATCATCATATTTTGCTAATTTGGTTGCTTTAATGAATGATTTAGTTTTAACAACAAAAACTCCTGAATTTCCTTCGATAGGTACTGATATTTTATTTACAGCTAATCCCATTGCAGTACCTACAACTTTAGGCTCTGCACCTACATTTGGTAAAACCGAATTATCAAAAGTTGCTGCAGGAACATTTTGCACTGTTGTTTTGTTTGAAGTTGCAATTGCCTCTAAAGTTTTACCATTAATTTTTGAAATTATTGTGGCAGCCTTTTTCTTATTTTTCAAAATCATTTCTACTTGTGGTCTTGCATCCTCAACTGTCATTAACCCTTTTTCATTAATTTTCTTAAGTTTTGCAATTACATTTCCAACATTTACAACTTCAAAACGTTTTACACTTCCTTCTTTTGCATCATCACTATAAGCCCATTTAATAATTTGTCTTTGATTTCCAATTGCTCCAAAAACTTCGTCCATAGGTTTAGCTTTTATTGCTGGACTTACTGTCAGTCCTGCTGCCTTTGCAACTGTAGCAAAATCTTTTTGACTTGCATCCATTTCAAATTTTGTTGCTTTTGTATATAAAGCATCAGTTGTAGTTTCTGTAGGCTCTATTTTTTGAGCAACTGTTGCAAGCCTAACAGCATCTTGTTTATCTGTTACATTTATAATATGATATCCAAATTCTGTTTCAACTAATCCAATTTTTCCGATAGGATTATTAAAAACAAAATCATTGAATGGCTTTACCATCTGGTTAGGAGCAAAATAGCCCAAATCGCCACCTTGTTGTGCTGATGAATCATCTGAATTTGTTAAGGCTAACATTAAAAAACTTGACGGATTTGCTATTACTTGTGCCAATAATGCATCTGCTTTAGCCTTTGCTTGTTCTTTGGTTCTTTTTTCTTTTTTGTTAGGAACTTTTGTCCCTTCCCAAGAAATTAATATGTGACTAGCTTTTGCTTTTGCACCAGCTTTCTTTCCCATTGATTTTGATAAACAGTAATATTTACCATTTATGTATGGTCCAAAAATTTCTCCTGCTGGAAGATTATATAACTGGTCTGCAAATTGTGCAGGTAAATCTTGTTTTGTTACATAAGTTGAATCGTATGGTTTATCAGAATTTTGACCTATGTATGCAGCAATATCAGTAGCATTTTTAAAACTTGGAAGCGTGTCGTTAACTCCAGTTTGCTTGTTAAATTCTATTCCGCCCACTAATAATGCATCAATTTTTGCTTTAATTTCTTTTTCGTCGTCAGCAGATGGTTTGTCTTCTATCAAAACATATTCAATTTCTCTTGTACCTTCAGATTTGAAACGTTTTTCATTTTTCTTCATATATTCAACAATGTCTGCATCTGTAACTTTCACATCACTATCTTTTATTGTAGAATATAAAACCGATACAAAATCAAAATTTACTTTATCTGCTTCTTGACTGTATTTAAATTTCCCTTCAGCATTAGTTGTATACAACCCAGATTTTACCATTGTACTGTAAATTTGAAATTTAGCATTAAGGGATGCATCTTTTTCTCTTTCTTTAAGTGAGGCTGCTTGCTCAGGATTTGAACTAAAAAATTCTTTAAATTTAGCTAAATCAAATTTTCCAAGTTTGTTTAAAAACGAAGGATTTTGCCCGATATTAGGATCTTTTTTAAAATTTTCTATGATATGATTTTCACCGACTCTAATTCCAGCCTTTTCAAATTGATCTGTGATTAAAGCAATTGCAGTTTCTTGATTCCAAACCTGATCTGCTGCTTGAATTGATGTTACTTGTTGCCCATTTTGACCGCTTTTTTCTACATTAGCTACTTTTAGACGGAAATCTTCAAACGAAATATCTTTTCCATTGATACTACCAACGTTTTTTGATTGACTTCGCAAGCCTTTTGTGAACAAATCTTGTACAACAAAAGACAATAATGCAAATCCTATTACTATTAATAATAAGCCCGAGCGATTTCTGATTTTTGATAAAACTGCCATTTATATAAGTGTTAATTTTTGATTCAGTTTGCGAAAATACAATTATCTGTCAAATAATTATAGTTTAAAGTTATAATTTACAACAAAAAAGTGTTTTTTTTTAAATGTTAATCTGAAATGGTCAATTTAACAAGTTCAATTTTAGAATTTGTTGCTTCCTCAATACTAAAATGATATAACCCTATACTGATTTTGTCTCCTTTTTGAGGTATTTCTTTTGTAAAATCGACTATAAAACCACCAAGTGTTCCATATGAATCGTCTTCTGGAATTAGCAATTTGTAGTGTTGATTAAGATATTCAACTTCTAAACGAGCCGAAAACAGAAATGTTTTTTCATCCAATTGTTTTTCTATTTCCTGATTATCGTCATCATGTTCGTCCTCGATCTCGCCAAACAACTCTTCTATAATATCTTCAATTGTAATTATGCCCGCAGTTCCACCATATTCATCAAGAACTACAGCTATGCTTTTTCTTTTTATTGTAAGTAAATTTAGACAATCTTTTATAAATATTGTTTCTGGCACAAACTCTACTGGAATCATTATAGATTTTATATTTTGAGGCTTTTTAAATAATTCGAAGGAGTGGACATAACCTAAAATATCATCAATAGAATTTTGAAAAATTATTATTTTTGAATATCCTGTCGCAATAAATAATTCTCTCAATTCTGAAACCGAATCAAAAATTTCGATAGCAACTAATTCTGTTCTAGGAGTCATGATGTCACGAGCTTTTACTGCTGAAAACTCTAATGCATTTTGAAAAATTTGAATTTCAGAATCTACTGTTTCATGATCTTGAACAGAACTCATTTGTTCATTAATATAATTTCCTAATTCAATTTTACTAAAAAATGAAGGAACATAATCTCCTTCTGTTTTGAAAAATGTTTTTAAAATAAAATCGGATATCCAGATTACAAATGATGAAATAAAATAAAATATTCGATAGAAAAAGTAGGAGGGAATCGCAAAAAATTTCATCAAACTGTTTGCATAAATTTGAAAAAAAACTTTAGGCAAAAACTCTGAAGTGATAAGTACAACGAGAGTTGAAATGAATGTTTGCAGTAATAAATTACTCAAATTGGATAAATGAAGCTCAAACGAATTAATCCAATTTAAAATTAGTTTGCCCATAAAAAAACCATAAACCACCATCGATAAGTTGTTGCCAACAAGCATCGTAGCTATAAATTTTGAAGGTTTTTCTGTAAGTTTAGTTAAAATATTTGACAAAAAATTATCTTGTTTTTTTTCAATTTCAAGATAAATTTTGTTAGATGAGATGAAAGCAATTTCCATTCCAGAAAAGAAAGCGCAAAGGAGTAAACAAATAATGATTACTGCTATTTCCATTACGGTTTAGGTTGGTTTTTATTCTCGTAATTTTTAAATTTCTTGTCAAAATTATTTCTGAATAGAAAAGTAATTAATGCTCCTAGTGCAAGTATTGCTTGTAACCAAGGCTTATCAGTACCATCATTCCATGTTGAAATGGCAACAATTCCTAGAAAAATAGCAATAATTAGATAAATATATTTTGTAATTTTTAGATAATTCATATCAATTTGCGCTTTGAACTTCGCCAGAAATTTTCTGGGAATTTATTATTTTAAAATCTTTACTAAAATCTACTCCTTCACCAAAAGAAACTCCTTTTGGGTCTGTAAATTTATACTTTTTTTCGGTGTAAAACCATTCGTTTTTTTGATCAAAATATAACTGATCTGTTTCAAACAATTGCCCCATTTCGTTAGAAATCTTGACATTACCTTGCAAATCAATCAAATTTGTATTTTTAAATGTTACAGCATAACTAGAAACCACAAAGGTTTTTTTGCCTTTATCATCATATAAAGTTACGTTTATCCCTTTTGGAAATTCTGTAAACGGAAACTCAACAGTTGCATAATCTAACATTTTTGGAGCAATCAAAACCGTTTTGATTCTACCAGAATCTGTATATTTCATGTTAAAATCGTCTGCCTCGCCACTGGGTGAGAATTCAGAAAAAGTAGATTTTTGAACCTCCTTAAAATTACTTTCACAGGACGATATAAGCGCAAGTGTAGAAGAAAATGTTAGCAGAAAAGCATATTTTTTAAGGAACTTTTTCATTAATTATTTAAGTTTTAAAAATGCATTTTCTTAAAAAATTACAGTAGTATTTATCCAGCAACCTAAGTGCACGGATTTATTTTTTATTGAATTTTCGGCACTGATTTTTCCCAAATAATCATTTGATAATTTTGTAGCCATTTTTTTATAGGAAGAATCTACTTCTCCGGCTTTTAAAACAGTATTTGATGCTAATTTATAAATTGCCATTTTTTCTAACTGTGTTGACGAGCAAGTAGGTATCGAGTTTATAAACAAATTAGAAAGAAATAGTAAATAACGAGCATTAGTAGGGTCATTATTTATTGCTATTTTAATTGCCTCATATGTTTTTTCTGTATTTGAATTGACTAAAATTGTTGCCAATTTAAATGCTAATATTGATTTTTCAGTAGAATTTGATTCTAGCTCGACGGCATCATTTAAATATTTTAAAGAAATTTCATCATTACTATTAAGATAATATTCGGATAATTTATTTGCTGTTTTTGCTTCTGGTTTTATTTTGTATAATTGCAATAAAATAGTTTCATAAACTGCATTTTTTGGGCAATTTTCAGACATCAAATCTGTTAAATTACTAAGCCAATTTGAGTTTTCTTTTTTACTTTCAAAATTCTTTTGTACATATGGTGCCAAATTGTCGCAGCTTAAAATTCCAGAAATTAAAGCGCTTGCACTTTCTTTTACCAAGCTATATTCTGTTTTATATTCGGGATTAGAAATTGATTTTTTTTCTAGATTTACTAAAAATTCGTTATACTTATCTACTATTTGGTCTAGACTAATCGTTACTTTTCCACTTTTATAAGTATTGAAATAATATTTAAAATATAAATTTAAACCTTCGGGATTTGTAAAATTTTCTTGTTGTAATATAAAGGCTTTCTCTAGATAATTATAAATTTCTTGCGTAGCACCAGCATCATTTGCTATTAAGGCTAAAGCTCTTTTTTCATAATTTGCGTTTGCATTTTTCGGAAAATTTTTATCATACAAATCGTAGAGTTTTATAAGCTCCTGAGTTGCATTTAATTTATTTTCTTTTGAGGCGGTTTGTATTTTATAATTTAAAACTTGGCTTGCTAAAATGTAATTTTTTTCGCTAAAATTTGGGCAGTCGGTTTTTATTTTAAGCCATAGATCGTAAGCTTTTGTGAAATCTTTTGAAACAACAGATTTGTTAAACTCTATTTCCTTTTCGGCACAATTTGTTATTTGTGCAAAATTGATTGTAGGTAGAAATAGTGCAATTATAAGTAACAAATAAAATTTCATAATTTGTGTATAAATTAATTAATCATATTTTCTTTTCTGGAACCATAAATCGTTTAATGATAATCCTATAGAAATATTTGCATAATTTTCTCTTATTAATCCCTGCAATACAGTTCCTCGTTGTCCAAGTTCGAGACCAATATTTATATTAGAAAAAGTTCCTCGAAGTGGCATTCCTAAACCTAAGGTAAATGCTTGATCTTTTATGGTTTTATTATTAATTACTAAACCTGTATTTTCATATCTAAATCCTGCACGATAAACCACACGTTTAAAATATCCTGAAAACGAGTTGTATTTTGGAATATAAAAACCACCAATACTAATTTTGGTAGCATTTGTATATGTTACGTTTGTTATATCAGCAAATCTATTCGAAAACCCGCTGTTATCTTGTAATGTAATCTCAGTTCCTACAGACCATTTCTTTAATTCTCCCACTCCTGCGCCAAAAGTTATTTTGGTAGGCAATTTTAATTTTGTGTTAGCAACCGAAAGGTCATTCGTGTTTTCGATAGTATTATCTATACCTCCGTTATATTGAACTGTAGATATAACTCGTTTATTTGATAAATTTAGTTTCGCTTCTGGACTAAAAGTGATGCTAGAAAATAAATTCAATTTTTTAGTGATTTTTGTTTGATGTGTTAATCCAATATTAAAATTTACACCACTAGCATCTGATGTGTTTACTTCTCGTGACCCAAACTGAGAATATTTATTTATGGATATACTAGTAGTTTTTATTTCCCCAAAGTTATATTGAATATCTGCCCCAAAGTTTAATTTTTTATTTATTTTATATCCAAAACCTACATAAACTTTATTTATTCCTCCTTTTCCGGTATATATATTTTGATAAATTCCATCGCTAGAAGTATTTTGTATTTTATATCCAACAGAAGAGTAGGGTATTAACCCAAAGCCAAAACCAAATTTTTTTACGGGTAATGCAAACGCTAGATAGTTTAAAGTTGTCCGTTGTGCTTTATCATCTTGAGAATAGGTTTTGAATTTTGTGGAAGAAAACGTTCCAGAAATAGCAAAACTTGTCTGCTTTAAGCTTGCATAAGAAGCGGGATTTTGCATATTCAAATGGATACTATCGTTTAAAACTGATAATCCTCCCATTGATTGGTTTTCGGTAGTTCCTTTAAATCTTACATCGCCAATTCCATAAAATGAATAAGGAGAAGAAGTTCCCTCTTGTGCAAACGAAATAAGAGAAAAAAACAGGGTTAATCCGACAAGTATTTTGTTAATCATTTTTGATTGAATTGAAATGTTTGATTCAAACTTTCTAATAAAAAATTTGAATTGGCAAATATGGGATTTTTTAATTGGTTAGCCAAAAAATCTGCATCACCTCCCGTTAAAATTATAATAAAGTTTTCATTATTATTTATGAATTGATTTATAAATCCGTCAATCTCGTGAGCTATTCCATTTATAATTCCAGAATGGATAGATTCATTTGTAGAATTTCCAATTTCATTAATGGGATACTCTTTTGTTAACAACGGAAGTTTTGCTGTATAATTGTGTAAACTTTCATAACGAAGTCTTATTCCTGGAGAAATTGCTCCGCCAAGATATTCATTTTCAGAGGTTATAAAATCATAGGTAATACAAGTTCCAGCATCTATAACTAATCGGTTTTTATCTGGAAAGGTTAAAACAGCTCCAGTTGCTAAAACCATTCTATCTATACCTAGAGTTTTTGGGGTAGTATATAAATTTTTGAATGGAAATATATATAAATGATTTATAAAGTAGCATTTTATAGAAGTATCAATATTTGAGAATTCATCTTTATCAATTTTGCCTACTGATGCAACTACTATTTTATCAATTTTTTGAAATTTAATTATAGTATTCTTAATACTTTGTTTCCAATTATCATGAGATGATTTAGCACTAATTAAAAGTGTATATTGTTCAAAAACAGCCCATTTGACTAGCGTGTTTCCAACATCAATTACTAAATTCATTTTTTTATATTTAATTAACAAAGATAGTAATTGATTTTTTTTAATAATTGTTTTGGATAAATTAAAAATCCTTCTATATTTGCACCCGCACAAATAAGGTACCTTAGCTCAGATGGTAGAGCAATGGACTGAAAATCCATGTGTCCCTGGTTCGATCCCTGGAGGTACCACAAAACCCGAATATTTATATTCGGGTTTTCTGGTTTTATATGTTAAGGAGTTGCAATTTT
>JANXVF010000108.1 GCA_025351785.1 Flavobacterium sp. | reverse complement strand
TGACAAATTAGATATTTTCAAAAACAATCCTGATTTGATAAAGGCTTTTTTAGTAAAGGAATCAGAAAGTTTAGCAGAGAAATTTGGTATAAATTATTATAAAGCAGTTATTAAAAAGGAACTTGCAAACAACAATGACTTTTTAAACTTATTTTAGCTATAAAATACTAATTGTGATACTAATTATTTTACACCCCACTAATATCGCAGATTAACATTTTCTGTATCGGTAAATAATCTCAAACTACCATAATATCCTTAATATCTTCAAACAAATCATTCCAATTTGGATTTGTGCTTTCAATAAGTTTCAATTTCGCTGCTCTTGAACCTGCTTTAAGTTGTTTTTCTCTGCCAATTGCGTCGCCTATCATTTGAAATTGTTCGTAATACACCAACTTATTCAAATTATAACGAGCAGAAAACGAATTTTGATAACGTTTTTCGATGTGTTCCAAGATTCTTCTAGGCAAGTTAGAAGTTACACCAACATACAAAGTCGTGTTGTTTTTGTTGGTAATGATGTAAACAAATCCTGGTTTCATATGTCATTGCGAGTTTACGAAGCAAGCTGCATCTAGTTAGTATTAATTATTTTTTTAACATTGCGTGTTGATTACCCAGTCATTGCGTGTTGATTACCAAGTCAATGCGTGTTGGTTCCCAGGTCATTGCGAGGCACGAAGCAATCTGTTGATGCTTACGTAATCTTGATGAGATTGCTTCGTGCCTCGCAATGACTGTGATCATAATAATGAGTGGTTTACGAGCTTTCTACAATAGCTATTTCTTCTGGGCTCAAACCATACAATTCATAAACCATAACATCGATATCATTTTCTAAACTACTCGTATCAGCAGTCATTGCGAGGCACGAAGCAAGCTGATTTTCTTTTTTTAACGCTAGGATTTCGTTGACTTTTGCAATTAAAGGTTGTTGTTTAGTTAAATCTAATTCTTTTACAGGAAATAATCTAAATACTTTTACACCAATATCAACTCCAATTCCTCTTTTTTTTCCATTAATTTGAAACCAATAATTACCCAATTTTGAATTCATCAATGCTAAAAGATATTTTAATGAATAATTTTTATCTTTTTCTGTTATTATTGAAAACGAAAAACCAGTATAATAATTCTCATCATCATATGTAAATTCTGGTGTAGCAAACATTCCCTTACAAATTAATTTTGGTTGTTCGAACGGATTTTCTATCGAACTTCTATCTCGATGCAAACCATAAGGCAAATTAGATGAAGTTATAAATTGAGCATATTTATCAAGATGCTTTTTTATATTTGGATAATAACCATCTTTAATTTTTTCTCTATTAATTTTATCTGAAAATATTAAATATTCATCTTTAAAACTAATACCATATTTTTGTAAATGATTAGAATTTAAATAAGGTTTTATAATTTTTGATTCATCTTCTGTCAATTTTAAATTATCTAATTCTTGTTTGTTAATAACAAAAACTCCTTCGCCAGCTTTAAAATCATTTCTAAAATCTCCTGCAATATTTTTCTGTACAAGTTTATCAGGACTTTCTTGAACACCAACATTAGTTTCATAAAAATCATCAATAGTTTTACAATTTTCAAACATTGATGATGTTGATGCTTGAATGTTAATTGTATTTGGGGTAACAATATTTAGGTTTTCTATAAAATCTATTTTTTCATTATAAATATTTCCTTCAAAAATTTTGTTATCTGTAATTATAATTTTTACTCTATAATTTTCAACTTTTTCATTTATATAGGAATGTATCATGTGTTTGCCTGACACTTCATCAAAAATGGAGTAATCATCAAAATAAACTATCTCATTTAAAACTTTATCATTGTAAATTCTATTTATTAAGTTTTTTGAACCATCACTTTTCATCCAGTAAGAATTGGTAATGTAAGATATGTTACCTTTATTTTTATTTATATCAAATCCTAAATGTAAAAAGAAATACCACAAATCCATTTTTCCTTCAATATATTGTTTCCATTGTGGTGCTTTACGTAACGGCTCAAAAATGGTTTTTGCATCTCTTTCCTTTATATACGGCGGATTTCCAATCACCACATCAAAGCCAATAAAATCGCCATCATCATTGAGCACTTGCGGAAACTCAAAACGCCATTCAAAGGCATTTTGGTAAATTTTGTTGGTTTTTATATCATTCAATTCT
>JANXVF010000027.1 GCA_025351785.1 Flavobacterium sp. | reverse complement strand
TTTTTTGCCAGTTCTATTTTTAATGGCAACTTTAATTACAAACGATGCAATACTCCCCAAAGCACAATATATTGACATATACCTTACAACAATTGCCATTTTAATTACTGCAATCTACATTATTGGAATGGTGCTTAAATTTCCCACAAGAAAAAAAGGACTTGGAGTTGACTCTTGGATAGTATTACTAGTTTATTTATGCTCAATAATAGGAATGATTTTTCTGTTATGACGAAAAAAAATAACTACGCACAACAGCGGTTTTGCGATATTGCGGGTTTCGGGATTTATCAGAAAGGAAGTTTTTAACTCAATAATTTGTTTATATTTGTGAAGGCTTGGTATTAGATCAACCGCAACATCGCAAAGCGCGCGAGACGTTATGCACAATTTTCAAAAAAATGGGTAGAGATACAAACTTCTATATAATGAACAAAGAAATAGTTAAGGAAAAATTGTATCCTGACTTAATTTCTTCTGATAAATTCACAGAGACATTTAAAAACTTTCTCATTCGAAGAAAATCGATTTGCGGAAATGGATATAATATCAATTATGAAAATATAATTGAGAAAGTCAAATCAGATATCAATACTATTCTTCCTAGAGAACTATTTGAATTAATTTATTGGTTTGAGGAAATTGAATATGAATATACAGCTAAAGGTATTGATTTTCTGTATAATTTACATGGCACAACAGCCTATAGTTTTATGTTTCAATACGGTAATTTTACTTACTACTATCCATTAGATGAATTCCATGAAGGAAATGATGGTCACAACGTAAATCCAAAAGATTTTATTCGTTTTTTGGACTATATGATTCTGCTAATGGGTAAAATTGTAATGTCAAAAATAAATGAATCAGAATATGACTTAACAGATTCAGAAAAAGAATATATAAGCAAATTAGCGGTTAGTTATAAGAATGAAAAACTTCTACAGAAACTTATAGATTCAGAATTTGAATACTTAAAAAAAGAATATATTAGTTATAACGAAAGCGATTCTGACTCAAGACACAGCCCTGAAGTAAATACACTTTCCTCAGCAGGGAGTTTTTTGGATAAATGTATTGAAATGAAAATCAAAATTATCGAAAAAAATACAAATGTTTTGATTGTAGATTCAGTTTAAAAAACTGTGCATAACAGCGGTTTCAAGAAATGGCGAGGCAAGGGATTTATCAGAAATTGGAAAGGTTTTTAATTAAAAGTTTTGTTTATATTTGTGAAGGTTTGGTCTTGGTTCATCGCCACTTCATGAAGCCGCGAAACGTTGGCGGTAATTTTATACGACCTCGTAAAAATTGAACTATAAACCAAATTTCTAAAAGTAATTTATGGATACTTATAAACAAGAAGTTAAAGAATTTTCAAGAAACTTAATTTGGAAACATTCTATTGAATCACTTACAAAAAACAGAACCAAGAGTGCTATACTTAATGAAGAATACATAGATAAATTATGGAATTTTGTTTTTAAAGAAGGTTTGCTTAAGTATGGTTTAATAGAAAGTGTAAATAAAAATATTTTTGAAGATTGGAAAAGTTTTTCAAAACAAATCTATCAAGAAAACAAGTCAGAAAATCAATTGAAAGTAGCGTATTTATGTGGTCCAGAACCAGAAAATGATTTAAAACATATAATTGAACTTGGTGTAAGAATTGAAAATGTCTATGCTTTTGAAATGGAAAAAGATTTATATCAAACTGCAATCAAATCTTTAAAAAACACTTATCCAACATTAAAAATATACAATGGAAAAATAGATAACTTTATCAAATCAACAAATGTGAAATTTGATATTATTTATTTAGATTTCACAACTCCTTTGTTTAGTAGACAGTCAAAAGCATACCAAACAATTGCAACACTTTTTGAAAATCAAGCTTTAGAAAATTTAAGTTCATTAATAGTTAATACGAGCTATCCCGACAAGGATGAAGACAATATTGATTTTTTAACAAGTTATTTTCACTATCAATCTTCCTACGAATATTCTGTTATGAATTCAACAGAATCAGAATATCAAGGCAGGTTTGTTGAAAGTAATAATTGCTATGGAATATATGATAAAGAGGAATTTAAACTTATAATTGAGAAAAATTTTAACGAAGCATATTCAGCATTTCAAACTAGCTTTATAATCAATTATTCAAATCACATTCTCCCAATTTCAAATGTTATAAAAAATCCAATAACTTTTAAAAGTATATTTCAAAGTAATGCTGAAGTTTTTAAAAAACTTATTAAAGATTTTGAAAAGTCAGAAGATATTTTATTCGAGCCATCAGAGTATTCATTATACTATTTTTTTCAAGAAATAATTAATGGCGAAAGTTCACTGAAAAAAGATTGGAAAAGTTTTATAACTAAAAATGATTATAATAAACATAGTTTAAATGACGCAATAAAATTTTTCTATATGCAGTTAAGCTCAGGATATGATGCAAATTTTATAAAAATTTTATCCGAATCATTAAAAAAGTCTCTTCCTGAAATAATGAAAAATGTTCCTGATAGTCATTTTAGTGAATATAGTATTTTTTGCGATATTCCTATGATACATCTATGGTTAGAACTTGCCATAAATCAACTTGGATATCCATATCATCAAAATACTAAAAATCATAAACGTTTTTCATATAAAGCAAAAGAAAGGAAAATGTGTTTAGATATTTTTACATTTGACCAGTGTCGATCTTTATATGATTGGCTTCCAATGATTGAATATTATGGAGAAGATTTGAAAATAATAGAACGACAGATGTTGACTCGAATTTGTATTGACGCAATTTCAAAACATAACATAAATATCTTAGATAAACAATATTATGGTTCAGCTTTAATTGGAACTAATGAAAAAGATTGGGCAACGAATCATTTTTTCGAAGACAGAACAGAATTAGATTAAAAAACTACCGCCAACAGCGGTTTCAAGAA
>JANXVF010000047.1 GCA_025351785.1 Flavobacterium sp. | reverse complement strand
ATTACAGAAGATCAAATAATTGAAAATTACGAAACTGATAGACAAAATTATTTAGAAGAAAGAAATCCAAATGAATAAAAACAGCCACTAACAGCGGTTTCACGAAATGGCGAAATTTGTGGTAAATTCACGTTTATTTTCCGCAAGAAATTTTATCTTTAACGGAAAATAATCGGTTACGAAGTTCGCCACTTCGTGAAGCCGCGAGACGTTGGCAGTAATTGTACTAATCGCGTTCCTCAGCCAATTTGACGAAATTAATTGAAGGAAGCATTACAGGATCAAATCCAGATTGAAGTGTAATATTAGACACTAAAGCTCTTAAATATGGAAAAGCAATTGCAGGAGCATTTATTTTAGGAAAGTCGGATAGTTTAAACTCTTCTGTTATTTCTTCATCTAAACTAAACATAAATAACGCTTCAATGCTTAAATCAAAATCAGTATCTTTCACGTCTAAATTAAATCCAACACCAAATGATTTTTTTTCATTTTCTGGAAAAAGACTTCCAGACTTTAAGTCAAAAGAATTTTCATCTCTTTTGTTTTCATCCAAAAAAGTAAAATTCATATTTATAACCTTCCAATTATCTAATTGTATTTTCATATTTTAAGCTGCAAATGGAAAAGTATTATCGCTATTTGCTTCAATTATTCCAAAAAATGAGTTGATAGTTCTATAATACGACTTATTTATAGTACTAAAACTTTGATTTTCTAATTCTATATTAGACTCGGTAAAACCATACTTTTTCTTAGCAATTTCAAAAAGTTCTGTTGCTAAAATATTATCAAAGTAGATATCAATTTTTTCTTTTAATTCTTTAGAAAGTTTCATTTTTTATTTTCCCAGTTTTTAAAACAGTGATTTCTTCAAGATTATCAATCGGTTTGTAAACAGTACATATTGTACAATTATTTGTTCTCAAGTTAATTCTCTTAATTCTTTCATCTGCAAATTTAATATAAAAATTTCCTTTTATAGCATCTATTTCAAAAATTCCTTCTTCTCTAGCTAAGTTAATTATAAATCCATCTAAATATTCAAGTTTTTTTCCAATTTTTTTTATCTTATTTTCAAACTTAACAACCAAATATTCTAAAATTTCTAATCCGTCTTCGTGTGTTAAGTCTAAAAATTTATTTTCTTCAATAATAATCTTAGATTTTAAAACACAATAATTATTATATCTATAATTCTGTAGATTCTTATCCCAAGATTGAGCTACTGCCCATTTTTCAGCTTGCTCTTCGGGTTTGGAACTTATCCCATTAATAAAAAAGTAAACTCCATTACCAAGCCACTCAACATCGCCAATGGAAAGTTCAAAATTAGATTTTAATATTTCTTTGGCAGATTTTAAACTCGTGCCGTGATAGCCTTCAAACGAAATACTCATAATTAAAAATAGAAATTCAAATATATAAAAAAAACAACTACTGCCAACAGCCGTTTTGCGCTATTGCGAGAAAAGTGCAATATTGACGTTCATCTTTCGCAAGAAATTTTATCTTAGCAGAAAATATGCAGTTCCGAAGCTCGCAACAGACGCAAAGCGGCGGAACGTTAGCTGATATAGTCTCGAAAATCCTGAAAAAAGAAGAAAAGCAGAAAAAAATTTGGAGAATTAGTAACTTTTAAGTTACCTTTGATAAATGAAAGTACGTGAAGTAATAGCATACGAAAAACACTTTGAAGAATTTCTTCTTAAACAACCTGAAAAGGTTCAAGATAAGATATTCAAAATAATTGAAGCAATTGAAACTTTGGAAAGAGTTCCAGCAAATTATCTGAAGTCAATGGAAGGAACAAATGGACTTTATGAAGCTCGAATTCAACTTGCCTCAAATATTTGGCGTGTTTTTTACTTTTTTGACGAAGGAAAACTTGTAATACTTCTAAATGGATTTCAAAAGAAAACGCAAAAAACTCCAAAAAATGAATTGGAAAAAGCGTTGAAGTTAATGGACAAATATTATTCTGAAAAAACTAAATAATCATGGAAACTAAAAGTTGGAAAGAAATTAAAAATGATGTTTACGGTGAAACAGGAACCGAAAGACGTGATGAACTTGAAAGAGAATTCCAAGGTTTTAAAATTGGAATACTTTTAAAAAAAGCTCGTGAAGAAAAACACTTAACGCAAACTGAACTTGGAGATTTAGTTGACAAAAAAAGAGAATATATCTCAAGAATTGAAAATAACGGAAGTAATTTAACGTTGAAAACTTTATACGATATTGTAGAAAAGGGATTAGGTGGAAAAGTGAAAATCCAAATTGAAATATAACTACATCAGCTAACAGCGGTTTCAAGAAATGGCGAAAAAAGTGCAAAATTCATGTCTGTCTTTCGCAAGAAATATTATCTTTAACAGAAAATAATCGGTTACGAAGTTCGCCACTTCATGAAGCCGCGAGACGTTACCAGAAATTTTATGACAAAAATTACTTCTAAAGAAAATAGAAAGACAGTTTGGTTCTCAATAATTTTTTCATTGCTGTTTTTTACGGCTTTGGGAAGTTTTATGATTTACATATTTTACAAAATGTGGCTAAATAATGAAGTAGAAAACAAAACATACTTAATGCCAATTTTCGGTGTACTTGTTTACTTTATCGGTTTTAGTTTTGCGAAAAGTTATATCAAAAACACGCCAAAAATAATTTTAGATTTTGAGAAAATAACAATAAACAACAAAACATATTATTGGAAAGATATTCAAAATGTAAAAATGACTGGAAAGAAAGGTTTTGGATTATTCAGTTATCAAATGGAAGTAACAACTTTAGAATTTCAAAATAAAATCACTGAATTTATTTTTGATGATATGTATTCAAACTCTTGGGAAATTAAATCATTCATCAAACAAATTGTAGTTGATAAAAAAAATAAATTTG
>JANXVF010000030.1 GCA_025351785.1 Flavobacterium sp. | reverse complement strand
AACCTATGCAACATTAGATGAAGATAATGCACCAGATGGATTTGGAGCCGATATGGATGCACCAAATGTTTGGTATACTTATACAGGATCAGGAACACCACAAACCGTAACTTTAAATTTATGTGGCTCTAGTTATGACACTTCTGTTTTAATTTACACGGGTACATCGGGTGCTTTAACTTTAATTGCAGGGAATGACGATGATGCAACATGTACTGTAACAACGAGATCAAAAGTATCATTCACGTCAGATGGTACTACAACATACAAAATTGCAGTCGAGGGTTATAATTTTACTAATGTTGGAGCTTTTACAATGGATGTTTCATGTACTTCTGTAAATCCACCAGCTGTTGCTAATCAGTCTTGTGCTTTAGCATTAGTTGTTCCAGCAGATGGTACAGTTACAACTTCTAATAATTCTTATGGGACTACAAATTCTGTTCAACCTTCGTGTGATCCATTTGGATCAGTTCAAGATGTATGGTTTTCATTTGTAGCTCCGTCTGATGCAGTAGATTGTCTTGTTTCAAATTTAACAATGACATCTTTAAATGTCAATGTATATTCTGGCAGTTGCTCTACATTAACCGCATTAACAGGTGTTTGTAATTCAAATTTAACAACACCTACTACGGTAAATTTAACATCATTAACAGCTGGATCTACCTATTATGTTCAAGTTTGGAGTAATGCATCAGAGCAAGGTACTTTTACTTTAAAGTTATCAAACGTTGGACTTTCTAATTCGAGTTTTAACTCGGATAATTTTAAAATTTATCCAAATCCGGTTAAAGATATTTTAAATTTATCATACGATAAAGTAATTACTGCCGTAAAAGTATTTAATTTACTAGGTCAGGAAGTTGCTTCAAAAAACTGTGAATTGAGTCAAGTTCAACTAGATTTAGCTAATTTGTCTTCAGGAACATATTTAGTCAAAATTGAATCAGAAAATGAAATTAAAACTTTAAAAATTATCAAAGAGTAAATTTTAAAATTATTAAACAAGAGGCTTTATTTCGGTAAAGCCTTTTTTTTGTGAAAGTCATTAAAATATTTTGATTTAATTTTTTAGCACAAAAAGAATATTTTTTAAGTACTTTTATAGTTCTTAAATCATTAAAATTAATTAGATGAAAAAAATTACTTTTTTAACTTTATTTTTTTGCGTGTTATTTCAATATAGTTTCTGTCAAAATATATCAACTTATGTTTTTTCGCAATCTAATGATGTTTATAACGAGATTTCATCAGGTACTGTTTTAGGTAATATTCTGGCAGATGATCAACGATTTACAGATCCTTCAATACCTTTAGGCAGTGATGCTTATACTGGTGTTGGTTACCCAATTGGTTTTAACTTCACCTTTAATGGATTAGTTTATGATAGATTTGGATTAAATACTAACGGCTGGATTTCGCTAGGTTCCTCATCATTAACACCAGCAATCAATTTAAATACATCAACTTCATACGTACCCTTAAATACAACCAATACAACTGTAACTAATACATTAGTTGCTAGAATTTCAGCTCTAGGAAGAGACTTACAATCTCAAACAGGTGGGCAAATTTTGTTTAACACTCAAGGTGTTGCACCAAACAGAGTTTTAGTTATTCAGTGGAAAAATTTTAGGAAATACACTTCAACAGGAGATTCATATAATTTTCAGATTAAACTTAATGAAACGTCCAATATTATTAATCTTGTTTATGGAACCATGATTAATGATGCAAATGCAACTATGGTGCAATCTGGTTTGAGAGCTAATCCAAATACTCCTGCAACAAATTTCAACTCAAGATCAACGTTAACCGATTGGTCAACTTCTTCTTCAAGTGTTTCTTCAAGTGATTCCATGACATTATCTTCTACCGTATTCCCAATATCAGGCTTAACTTATACTTTCGCTCCACCACCAACTTGTTCAGGAACACCAAATCCTGGAAATACTATTTCTACAAATTCAACAGTTTGTGGTGGCACAAATTTTACTTTGTCACTTCAAAACACAGTTTTAGGTTCGGGTATAAATTATCAGTGGCAATCTTCTTCAAATGGTACAGTTTACTCAAATATTGTAGGCGAAGTTTCTAATAATTTGTATACTTCACAAAACGCAATAACTTACTACAGATGTGCAGTAACTTGCACGGGTTCTGGCGTAACTGTTTTGAGTAATCCCATACAAATTGGTTTAAACCCATTAAGCCAATGTTATTGCACTCCTAGTTATACAACTGGGAAATCTGAAGGCGATTTAATTTCAAACGTAAATATTTTAGGAACTACTTTATCAAATTATTCTGGAGTTGATCCTGTTAATCCATCCTATACTTTTTTTACGGGTCAATCTAATTATACAGGCTCACTTCAAGCGGGTTCAACATATAATGTAAATATTACAGTTGGATCATTCGGAAATCAAAATACTGCGGCATGGATTGATTACAATAATGATGGAATTTTTGCAACAGCCGAACGAGTTGGATTTACAACTACTTCAATTGATTCAAACGGAACTGCATCTTTTCCAATTACTTTAGTTTGTAATCCATCTTTAGGAAATCATGTTATCAGAATAAGAGATGTTTATGGAACTCCAGGAAATACTATAGATCCTTGTAGTAACTATGGTTTTGGTGAGACTGAAGATTATATTATAACCATTACGACCCCAGTTTCTTGCCCGCAACCTTCAAACCTTAACGCTAGTTTAATTACTGGTACAACAGCAAGTTTATCATGGAATTTAGGTTGCTCAGAGACATCTTGGGATTTGAATATAGATTTAGCAGGAACTGGAGCCCCAACTGCAACTCCAAATCATCAAAATGCTTCAAGTCCTTTTCTAGCGACTGGTTTAAATCCTGCAACTAATTATGAATTTTATGTTCGCGCAAATTGTGATACTAATGGTTATAGTCTTTGGTCAGGACCTTATTTATTTAAAACATCGCCTGTTAATGACGATTGTGTAGGATCAATCCAACTAATAACTGGAAGCGATTTTTTTACTAATCCTTTAACTGGAAATACTGTTTCTGCCACAAATTCTAATCCACCTGCACCTGGATGTGCCTCTTTTTCTGGTGGCGATGTTTGGTATAAAGTTACGATTCCAGATTCAGGTAATTTAACAATTGAAACAAATCCGTCAAATGGAAGTACCATTGTAAATACTGGAATTGCTGTTTATAGCGGTACTTGTTCAAATTTAAGTTTGGTTGCTTGCGATGATGACGCATCAAACAACGGATATTTTTCGCTTATAAATCTTACTAGTAGGTCAGTAGGAGAAGTTTTATATGTAAATGTTTGGGATTATGGAAACGTAAATTCAGGAAATTTTCAAATTAGCGCTTACGATTGCCCATCATTATTAAATGCTCCAACAGGCAATATGACTCAAATATTTTGTAATGCAGCAACAATAAATGATTTATTTGTTGATGGCACTTCAGTTCAATGGTATGATGCCCAAACTGGTGGAAATTTATTAGCATCATCATCAAGTTTAGTTTCAAACACGATTTATTATGCTTCTCAAACTATAAATTGTGAAAGTTATCACAGAATTGCAGTAACAGCAATAATTTCTTCAAATCCAACCACAAATGATGCAACTCTAAATAACCCAGATGATAATTCGGATGGTTTTGTAGCATTTGATTTGACAACCGCTAATGCTTCAATTTACAACCAACCATCTGCTACATTTAGTTATTATGTTGATTTTTTTGATGCAGATAATGGTGTTAATTCAATTTCTAATTTTACCTCATTTGTAAATTCTACAAATCCGCAAACAGTTTATGCTAGAGTAGAAAATGCTCCTGGTTGTTATAATATTGCTCAAATATTTTTAAATGTTACACCAATGCTTTCAGCAACTACTTTCGATTTAGAGCGTTTAATATATTTTCCAAATCCTGTGAAAGATGTTTTGAATTTGAAATATTCTCAAAATATATCTGAAATTAAAATCTTTAACATAATAGGACAAGAAATTTTATCAAAAACTATAAATGCCTCTCAATGTCAAATTGATTTATCTAGTTTCACTTCTGGGACTTATTTATTAAAGATTAAGAATGGCGATTTTAGTAAGGCTATCAAAATTATTAAAGAATAATTTAATATGGCTTTAGCCTAATAAATATATCTAACCACAAAGAAACATAGAAAACATATCCTTTAAAAGAGCTTCGCTTTATATAGAATTGATAGCTATGTGAAAAAATATATTTCTAAAATTTTCTTATTCAGAAGTATGATCTATGGCTCTATGTGGTTTAAAAAATAAA
>JANXVF010000176.1 GCA_025351785.1 Flavobacterium sp. | reverse complement strand
TTTTCATTCAAACTAGAAGCACAAACAACAGATTGATACTAATAGGATAATTTTTTTGTTCATTTTATTTTGTTTAATTGATTAATATTCAAATTTGTTATGGTTATTAATTTCGCATTTTTCAATGAGCGGTTCCAAGGTTGCTGCCAACGTCTCGCGGCTTCATGAAGTGGCGAACTTCGGAACCGATTATTTTCTGTTAAAGATAAAATTTCTTGCGGAAAATAAATGTGAATTTACCACAAATTTCGCCATTTCGTGAAACCGCTGTTGGCAGTAGTTTTTTATTTTTTTACAATAAAGTGTTGTACTTGTTTTGTATTATCTCCATAAGTATCAATTTTTCCAATTTGTAAATTAGTATATTTTCCTTCAGTAATTTGCTTTTTTAATTCTGTTTCGTAATCCGAGATTTTTCCATTAAGTCTTCTAAAACTTTTACCCAAAATTTTTGCTATTGGAATTTCGTCATTATCTTCAAAATTTTTAAGATTATCATTTAATAATTCTTCAAATTCTTGAAATTGACTTATAATAGTTTCTAAATAATTTCTTGTTTCAAAATCTATTAGATATAGGTTATTTAGAAGATGTTCAATTATATTTAAAACAATATCTAATGTTTGTTTCTCGGGAACATTCATTTCGTGAACGCTATCATTTCCAATAAATCTAATAGAATGTAATCTTTGAGCCTCTTTTTCAGTTATTAATTTTTTGTTGACAAGATTGTCAATTTTCTTTGCTAAATCTCTTCCTGCAATATTTTTGTCTAAACAAATAGCTTCAATGATTGCTCTAAAAGCAACGCCTGTAAGTAAAAAACAGTCAACATTAAATGCGCTTATTGCTTCTTGATAAACTATTAGTATTTTGTCTGGTAGTATGAAAAGGTTTTCTAGTTTTCTTTTAACTTTTCTTTTTTTAGGATAATTAGTTATAGTTATTGTCGGCACCCAATTGTCGTCTTCATCAGGATAAGTTTGTTCAAAATCAACAAACTCTTTTCTGAAAGATATAGTGTCACATCCACAACATTTAACAATATAATATTTTACAGAATATGAATAATCTTCATCATTGCTATCTAATGTTTCTTTATGAAGTGGAATATGATTTGTTTCAAAATCGCAAGTTCTGCAATAATTTTTTTTTGTTTGTACTGTCATTTTTATGTTTTTTTGGTTTTCTGCGGTAAAATTACTGCCAACGTCTCGCGCGCTTTGCGATGTTGCGGACGATTTAGCACCGATCCTTTACAAATATAAACAAATTATTGAGTTAAAAACTTCCTTTCAGATAAATCCCCAAACCCGCAATATCGCAAAACCGCTGTTGGCAGTAGTTTTTATTTATTTTTCACGTATAAGTTTTCCACTATCATAGGATTGTTTTTTTATTTGTTTTCCACTTTTATCAAACCAAATACAAATGCCATATATTTTATCATTTTTATAAAAGCCATCAGTTTGGACATTTCCATTATCGTAATATTTAATTACTTTTCCATTCATTTTTCCAGCAGTATAAACTGCATCTAATTGCATTTTACCGTTAGCAAACCATTGTTTTGTGTTTCCATCACGAAGTCCTTGCTTATAAAATGCGATAGACTCTTGCTGTCCGTTTTCATACCAACTAGCACTTTTGTCATCTTGTTTGCCGTTTATCCAATTAATTAATTGTTTTTGGGTGCCATTTTTGAAGTAAGTTTCGTATTTGCCAATTTGTATTCCGTTGTTCCAGTCAGAAATCTCCTTTATTTGACCATTTTCATACCAGATTTTAATATTTCCTTGTGTTTTATTGTTAACTACATCGAAACTGTCTGAAATTTGACCGTTTTCGAAATACCACCGATTTATTCCTGTTCCATTTTCAAGGTTTTGAATGCAATCAATCTTTCCATTTTCAAAATATCTTGTCCATTTATTTCCATGTTTATGGTTTGTTACAATACCTTTTTCAAAAATTTTTCCGTCTTGAAAATATGATTTATAAAGACCGTTTTTAACGAAATAACTTTTCACGGTATCGGGCAACACTAATTTATATTTTATTAGATTTTGTTTTAGATCATAGAAATAAATAGTGTCAATTTTTTTACCATTTTTTAATTTTCCTTTTTCATAAATACCACCGTTTTTATAAAATAATGTATAACTTCCGTTTTTTACCGTTGAATGATTGTTGCTAATAGGTATCCAAGATGTTTTCCCTGTTGATGAATCAACCCAATAAACCCAATTTTCGTTTCTATTTTTTGTATCGTTTAAATCGGCTTTGTGGCAACCGTAAATTAAAATCAAAATTATTATTATTAATTTTTTCGTCATGTGCATTTTTTTAAAATTACTGACAACGTCTCGTGGCTTGGCGTCAGTTGGGGATTTGGTTAGCCAAATGTATCGATTTAAAACTAACATAACAAGTACAAAACCAACTTTAAATTAAGCCTAAAACCCCAATTGCGCCAAACCGCTGTTGTGCGATCGCTTTTAACTTTTGTTGAATAACTTGAATTCTTCATCCATAACTATTTTTCCAGTAAATAATTTCTGTACCTCTATTTGATAATTATTGTAAATTTCATAGTCAGTAATTTGACTCCATTTAAATCTGGATATTTTTTTTAAATTATGCTCTACTTCTAACATTTCCTGAATAATATTATCAATTAGAATATGATAATATGCATAATTTTTATTAATTCCCGCAATTCTGTTTTCGCCGAATAAATACGAATACTTTAGCGTCATATTTATCCATTTCTGTGCTTGCCCAATTAATAAAATTTGATTGCTTTTTTCACATATTTTTTCACAACTCTTTCTATGCCAATTTGTGAATTCCTCTTGATTAGAAAATTCCGTCATTAATAAAATTTCAATTTCTGATGTAACTACATTAATTAATTCTTTACGCCATAAATCTCTTTCAAAAATTTCCTTTGGTATATTTTGAATTGTCCGATTAAAATCTCGGTATGCCTTTTTTATTGAAGCATTTAAAAAACCTTGTTTTACATCAAAGATGAGACGAATATAAAAATCTTCAAAATCGTTACCAAAGGAAATTTTTGAAAGAGATTTATGGCGTAAAGAATTAATTAATGTAGTTACATCAGAAATTGAAATTTTATTAATGACGGAATTTTC
>JANXVF010000175.1 GCA_025351785.1 Flavobacterium sp. | reverse complement strand
AAAACTGCATTTAACACAAAAAACTACTATTATTTGCAAATTTTTCACTAAAATTGGAGTCGTTTAAAATCGATCCAAAAAATGAAAAGTATTAAAATTATTATTCTATTTGTTTTAACAAGTTTCTCAATCAATGCCCAGCAAAAAATTTCTGTTGAAGAAATTTATACAGGAACTTTTCGTGCCAAAGGAATGGACGAATTGCAAGCTATGAAAAACACAAACCAGTACACTGTTCTCAATTCGGATAGAGCTACCCGAAGCCAGCAAATCGATTTGTATGATTATGCTACTTTAAAAAAAGTTTCAACTTTAATCGACTCTAAAAATTTTAAAGATCTTTCTGACGGAATTGATAGTTACACTTTTAGCACTGATGAAAAACAAATTTTAATTGCAAACAATACTAACCCAATTTTTCGTCATTCGTTTACAGCCGATTATTTTTTATATAATTTAGCTTCAAAAGCACTTACTAAAATTTTTGAGCAAGTACAAGAACCAACTTTTTCCCCTGACGGAACAAAAATTGGATTTGCAAAAGAAAATAATTTATTTATTTATGATATTGCTTCAAAACAAGTTGCTCAAGTAACATTTGATGGCAAAAAAAATGAAATCATCAACGGAATTACCGACTGGGTTTATGAAGAAGAATTTGCTTTTGTAAGAGCATTCGACTGGAGTGCTGATAGTAAAAAAATAGGGTTCATTCGTTTTGACGAAAGTGCAGTGCCCGAGTTTACAATGAATATTTACAAGAAAGATTTGTACCCTACGGTAGAAACTTTTAAATATCCAAAAGCTGGCGAAAAGAATGCTGTTGTTTCGCTACATATATATGAGGTGAATTCTAAATCTAAAAAAGATATAAATTTAGGTAACTATTCTGATTTTTATATTGCACGAATGAAATGGACAAATGATGCAAATATATTATCGGTTCAAGTTTTAAATCGCCACCAAGACAATTTAGATTTGATTTTTATAGATGGAACATCTGGGAGTGCCAGAGTGGTTATGAATGAAAAAGACAATGCTTATATAGATGTTACTGACAATTTAACTTTTCTAAAAGACAATAGTTTTATTTGGACATCAGAAAAAGATGGCTACAATCATATTTATTTTTATGACAAAACTGGAAAATTGAAAAATCAAGTTACAAAAGGCAACTGGGAAGTTACAGCTTATTATGGTTTTGACGAAAAAACAAAAACAGTTTTTTATCAATCAGTAGAAAATGGTTCGACTGTAAGAGATGTTTATAAAATTTCACTTGACGGAAAATCAAAAACCAAACTTTCTCAACAATCTGGAACAAATGATGCTACTTTTAGCCCCGATTATTCCTATTTTATCAATACCTATTCTTCTGCAATACAGCCTACTACCTATACTCTTAATAATTCTAAAGACGGTAAATTAGTTCAAAGTATAGTAAGTAACGAAGCTTTGTCAGAAAAATTGAAAAAATACAACTTGCCTATCAAAGAATTTTTTGAACTTACTACCGAAAAAGGAAATAAACTTAACGCTTGGATAATTAAACCCAAGGACTTTGACACTGCAAAAAAATATCCTGTTTTTATGTATCAATATTCAGGACCAGGATCGCAACAAGTTACTAATAGTTGGTTAGATACTGATGATTATTGGTTTATGTCGTTAACGCAACAAGGCTATATAGTTGCCTGTGTAGACGGACGAGGTACCGGCTTTAAAGGTGCCAGTTTCAAAAAATTAACCCAAAAAGAATTAGGAAAATATGAAGTCGAAGATCAAATTGATGCGGCTAAAGTAATCGGAAATTACAGTTATGTTGATAAAACTAGAATTGGTATATTTGGCTGGTCTTATGGCGGATTTATGGCAAGTAATTGTATTCTTAAAGGTGCCGATGTTTTTAAAATGGCAATTGCAGTAGCGCCAGTTACCAATTGGAGGTTTTATGATAGCATTTATACCGAAAGATACATGCAAACGCCACAAGAAAATGCCAGTGGTTATGACAATAATTCGCCAATAAATTTCGCCGATAAATTGAAAGGAAATTTTCTTTTAATTCATGGTACAGCCGATGATAATGTGCATTTTCAAAACTCAATGCAGTTTATAGAAGCATTAGTTCAAGCCAATAAACAATTTGATTGGGCAGTTTATCCTGACAAAAATCACGGAATTTATGGAGGAAAAACCCGAATTCAGTTGTTTAATAAAATGACAAATTTTATTAAAGAAAAACTATAAACAAACTAAATATAAACTAAAACTAATTAACAATGAGTGAACAAGTAAAAACAGCACATCCCAAAGGACTTTGGGTATTATTCGGAACCGAAATGTGGGAACGATTCAATTTCTATGGAATGCGAGCAATACTTACCTTATTTTTAGTAAATTCTTTAATGATGAAAGAGGAAGATGCTTCATTAATTTATGGAGGATTTCTTGGACTTTGTTATTTAACACCAATGTTGGGCGGATTTATTTCGGATCGTTTTTTCGGAAACAGAAATTGTATTTTACTTGGCGGATTAATGATGGCTTTAGGACAATTTCTATTGTTTTTCAGCGCGAGCGTTTTTGGTTCTAATATTAGTTTAGCAACTTCATTAATGTGGACTGCATTAGGAATCATCATTTTTGGAAATGGTTTTTTTAAACCAAATATTTCATCAATGGTAGGAAGTTTGTATCCAAAACAAGAAAAATCTAAATTAGATACAGCCTTTACCATTTTCTATATGGGAATTAACTTAGGCGCTTTTTTAGGTCAGTTAATTTGTCCAATAGTTGGAGATGTAAAAAACAAAATACTTTTACCAGACGGAAAATATAAAATGTTGGCAGATGGAACTTTTGATACAATTAGAGACATCCATGCTTTTAAATGGGGTTTCTTAGCCGCATCAATAGCAATGTTAATTGGTACAGCGGTTTTCTATTTCTTAAAAAATAAATATGTTATCACTCCAGAAGGTCGTCCATTAGGCGGTTTGCCAAAACACAATGTGAACGATGATTACGAAGAAGGCGAATCGCAAAAAGCAGTTTTTTCTCAGAAAGCGTTGATAGGTGCTGTTGTAGCATTTGTAAGTTTGGGTTTGACTTTTCATTATCTATTTGGTCAAAATGCTATTTATTCTTTAATTTATGCCAGTGGTTTATCTTTGGCAGGATTAATTATATCAGATTCATCATTAACTAAAGTTGAAAAAGACAGAATTAAAGTGATTTATATTGTTGCATTTTTTGTGATATTTTTCTGGGCAGCATTTGAACAAGCTGGTTCATCACTTACATTTATTGCCGATAATCAATGTGACAGAAATTTCTTTGGATATAATATGCCACCGTCGATGGTTCAAATTTTTAATGGATTATTTGTTGTTGCTTTTGCAGTTCCTTTTAGTATGTTATGGGATTATTTAAGAAGCAAAGACAGAGAACCAATTTCTCCTGTAAAGCAAGCCGTTGGATTAGGATTGGTTGCGCTGAGTTATTTCATTATTGCTCACAATGTAAAAGATTTAGGAAATAACGGATTGTTAGCTATAAAATGGTTAATCCTTTTATATTTAATTCAAACTTGTGCCGAACTTTGTTTATCTCCAATTGGATTGTCATTAGTAGGCAAATTATCTCCAAAACGTTTTTCTTCATTATTATACGGAGTTTTCTTTTTATCGAATGCCTCAGGTTATGCTTTAGCTGGAACTTTAGGTTCTATCTTACCAGCAACTGGAGATAAATTTAATAAAGCCAAAGAATTTGGAATCGATTTACAAGCTGTTTTAGATAAAAAAATTACATTAACTGCCGACCAACTAGCCATTCTTGAAAAAAACCAAATTAGCCCAAATAATCCAGTATTTGCTGGTTTTGAAATTCATAATTTATTTGAATTCTTTATGGTTTTTGTTATTCTTTGCGGATTAGCAGCTGTAATTTTAATGGCGCTTACTCCAAAATTAAAAAAAATGATGCATGGTGTACGTTAATAGAATTTAAAATATTTTATACCTTTCAAACCTACAAGAAATCCTTGTAGGTTTGTTTTTTTAATCAAAAAAATAGAATGGAACAAAATCAAACTTTAGAGCAAATTCAAAACTTTAAAGGAAAATATCCAAAACAACTTTGGTATTTATTTTTTAGTGAAATGTGGGAACGTTTTAGCTTTTATGGAATGCGAGGCATGTTGTATGTTTTTATGACAAGTCAGCTATTGATGAAAGATACAGATGCAAATCTGCAATATGGTGCAACTCAAGCTTGGGTTTATGCTTTTACTTTTATTGGAGGTTTGTTTGCCGATAAAATTTTTGGTTTTAGAAAATCACTTTTTTGGGGAGGACTTTTAATGATTGTGGGAAGCATTATTCTTGCTATTAGTCCTAAAGATTTGTTCTTTATTGGAGTAAGTTTTACTATTGTTGGAACAGGTTTTTTTAAGCCAAACATATCTTCAATGGTAGGAAAATTGTATAAAGATGACGATAATAGAAGAGATGCGGGTTTTTCTTTATTCTATGCAGGAGTTAATTTAGGGGCGTTAATTGGAGGTTACATTTGTATTGCAGTTGCCAACGGAAATCTTTGGACATCTTTTGTGCCAGTTCATTTAAGATGGAATTATGCTTTTGGATTTGCTTCTGTCGTTATGATTATCAGTTTGGTAACATTCATTCAAACACAAAAAAGTTTAGGACAAATAGGATTGTCTCCATTAACTCATTTAACTATTGCAAAAAGAAAGTTATATGAATATGCTACTTATTTGGGTTCTTTATTAATTATACCTATAATAATGATAATGGTTTCAAATACGGTTTACACTGACTATTTTATGTACATAATAGGTCCAATTTCTATAGTGTATTTACTATATGAAATGAAAGGATTTAGTGTTGCTCAAAATAAAAAATTAGTCGCAGCAGTAATTTTCATGCTATTCTCGGTAGTTTTTTGGGCGTTCTTTGAGCAAAGTGGAGGATCATTAAGTGCTTTTGCTGTCAGTAATCTAAATAACAGTATTTTAGGTGTAAAATTAGATCCAAACGGAGTTAATAATTCCGCAAACTCTTTGTTTGTTATTGTTTTTGCTGCATTAGTTGGATTGGTTTGGTTATGGATGAATAAGCGAAAAATAGAACCCAATACAGTAGTTAAATTCGGAATAGCATTTTTATTTTTAGCTGCAGGATTTTATGTTTTTTACTATACCAAATTTTTTGCTAATGTTTTTGGCAGAACCTCATTAGGGTTATTCACTTTTGGTTGGTTCATAATCACTTTTGGAGAATTATGTTTATCTCCAATTGGAATGTCGGCAATGACCAAACTTTCTCCTCAAAAAACACAAGCTGTTATAATGGGAATGTGGTTTTTAGCTAGTGCTTATGGACAATATTTTGCTGGTTTGCTTGGTGCAAATATAGCAGAAGCGTCCGAACACGCATCCAATTCTGCTAAACTTATCGTATATGCAGATGGGTATAAACAATTAGCCATATATGCTTTGATAGCAGGTGTAATATTGATTATAATTTCACCATTAGTAAAAAAATTAATGCAAGAAGTAAAGTAGCCAATTTTATTTGGTATTGTTTTTGTTTATATTTGTAAAAAAAAATCACATGAAAAAAATAATAATAGCATTAGTTTTTGTAATAGGGAGTTTTATCTCTCATGCTCAAGAAGAACAAGTTTGGTATACTAATATTGACAAAGCAATTTCTGTTTCAAAAAAAGAAAATAAGCCATTATTTTTGTTTTTTACAGGAAGTGACTGGTGTGGATGGTGCATAAGATTACAAAAAGAAGTTTTTAAAACTCCAGAGTTTACAGCTTGGGCAAAAGATAATGTTGTACTTGTAGATTTAGATTTCCCAAGAAAAAATTTACAAACTGATGAAATAAAAAAGCAAAATATGGAATTGCAGCAATTTTTTGCTGTAGCAGGATATCCAACAGTTTGGTTTACAAAAGCAGGAATAGATGCATCTGGAAAAACAAGTTTTGAAAAACTAGGAAGCCAAGGTTATGCCGCAGGTGGTCCACCAGTTTGGTTAGCAAATGCAAATGCAATAATTTCTAAATTTGTGAAATATTCAAAAGAAGATATGAAAAATTTAAAAACACATCAAAAAAAGATTGAAAAAGCTCTCTTAAAAAGTGTTAAAGATGGTAAAAAAGATGCTTTAAAAGCTTCTAAATAATTCTCAATTAATTCTATAAAATCCTTTTTCTGCAGTTGCATGAAAAAGGATTTTTTGTTTAGTACAAGTTGCTTTCCAAAATTTTATATACGATTTAAAATTTGATGCATCAGCAACAACAACATCTGGTTTCCAAAATTTGAAAACACGTTCTAAACTTATCTTTGGAGAATGTGAAAGTATTAAAATATCTGGGCGATTATTATTTAAATAAACTGCCGAGCTATCAATAACAAGTATTTTTTTGTTTTTAAAATAAAATAGATTTGATAGCTGCCTTTTTCTATTTATTTTACAAAAATTTGCAACCAAATATGCTTTTAAAACCACATCTTGATTGACATTATTAAGTACAAAATCTGAACTAATAACAGTAACTTTATCTGAAATCCTTGATGTTAATAATGTGTTTTTACTTTTATTAAAAACTATAAATTCCTCTTTTTGTTGCGTAGAAAATTTAGATTGAAAAAATAAAATTTGTATTATTAAAATTGATACAAATACAAAAACCAGCTTCTTATAACTAGGTGTTTTTAACCAGATAATAAAACTTATTAAAAAAACATAAAACCCAATCATCACATATTTTGATAGTGGAATATCTTTTAAAATGAAAGTATCAAATGATGCTACCCAATTTATTATCGTATTCAAAAGCCAAATACTCCATTCTAATAACTTCATCATCGGAATCCAAACTACATCAAAAGCTGCAAGTAGTAGGACAATAACTCCTAACGCTAAAATAAGCGTTAAAAAAGGAAGAATAATTACATTTGTAATTAAAAACAAACCTGCAAACTGATGAAAATAATAAATACTCATTGGGAAGGTTCCAATTTGAGCTGCTATTGAAACTGTAATTATATCCCAAAAATAAGAGGTAATTTTATACTTAGGTGTCCATAAAGAAGATAAAACAGGCTGAAACCAAACTATAAAAAACAAAGCTACATAGCTCAATTGAAATCCAATATCGAATAAAAATGAGGGTTCAAAAAGTAATATTAGTAATATTGAAACCAGTAAAGTGTGATATATATTAACCGCTCGTCTTAAAAACATTCCAATTGCAACTAACGAAAACATAGTTACAGAACGTAAAACACAAGGTGCTAAACCCGCTAAAACTCCAAAAAGCCAAAGAGAAATTATAACTATTAAAAGTTTTAAAAGTGATCCTTTTTTTGTGTTGGGCAATGGTTTTAATAATAAGCTTACAAACAGTAAAATAAAGCCGACATGCAAACCAGAAACTGACAAAACATGAATTGCTCCAGCAGATTGGTAATCTTGCATTATGTCCTGAGAAATATCTTGTTGTTGCCCAAGAATTAAAGCGTTAACGATATTCAATTCTCTTTCGTTGAAGTTATTTTTTTTTAAATTTTTAATAATTTTATTTCTGATTTTTGAAGCATAAAATGAGAAGCTTTTCTCAGATATAGTGGCAATTTTTATATTTTCTAATTCACAATATACTTGTCCATATATTTGTTTCATTTCTAAATATTTACCATAATCAAATTGGTTTGGATTATTTGGAACTTTATTTTTATACAGTTTACCTATAACTTTTAAATTATTTCCAATTTCAAATTGAGGTAAATTTTTGGTTTTTTTTATATTAAAAATAATTTTTCCGACGCTAGATTTTTTATTTACAAACACAATATTTGCAATATATCGATCATTAGTTTTTGAATTTTTAAGTTTTTCGATAATAGTAATTTCCAAATTTTGAAGTTTCTCAAACTCTAAAATTTTATGTAAATAATGATTTGGATTTCGGGTTTCGTCATTTGATAAAAAAGTGAAATTTCCGATAAAAAAAGAGGTCAATAAAACTAAAACTCCAAAGTAAGATTTTTTTAAACTATTTTTTTGAGAATAAAGAAAAGAAATTATCGAAAACAAAAAACAGAAAATTAGAACTAAAAAAGAAATCCTAAAATCAATTTTAAAAAATTGTGCAAATACAATTCCTGCTATAAAGAATATGGTTATTGAAACAAGTGGAAAACGAAGTATTTTCATAATGTTAAAAATACTAAAAAAATAATAGTTGATTATAATTAATCAAAAATTATATAATAAATTGTTTAAAAATTCATAAAATTTAGAGATATTAAATTTTTAAATGATAAAAATGTATCATACCACTTTTTAAGGGTGGTTATGAATTTTATGGTAGTAAAGTAATTGCAAAAATATTAAGAAATTTTTTTGAAAATTAAGCTTGCAGTTTTTGCACTGGCTCCTACTCCTCCAAGTTTTTGTTCCAACTCATTATATTTTTGAAGTATAATTTTTCTGTACTTTATATCTAAAATTTTAGTTAATTCTGTTTTGATATTTTTCTGATTGCATTTATCCTGAATTAGCTCAGTAACCACCTCTTGATCCATAATCAAGTTTACTAATGAGATATATTTTAGAGTAATTATTCTTTTTGCAATTTGATAGGAAGTCCAACTGCCTTTGTAGCAAACAACTTCTGGAACTTTAAATAAGGCAGTTTCTAGAGTTGCTGTCCCTGATGTAACGAGTGCCGCTGTTGAGTTGCTTAGAAGATCATAGGTTTTGTTTGACACAAATTTTATGTTTTCGCCTCTCAAAAATTGTTTATAAAAATCGAAATCCTGACTCGGTGCACCTGCAATTACAAATTGATATTCGGGAAAATAAGAAACTACACTCAGCATGATCGAGAGCATTTTTGATATCTCTTGTTTACGACTTCCGGGTAAAACTGCAATTATAGGTTTTTGATCAAGGTCATTTTGCGTTCTAAATGTTTTATCATCTTTACTTTTTCTATCTAAAATAGCGTCCAAAAGCGGATGCCCAACAAAATCGACAGGAAAATTATGTTTTACCTCAAAAAAATCTTTTTCAAAAGGCAAAATGACATACAGTTTATCAAAATCTCGTTTTATAGCTTTTATTCTATTTTCTTTCCAAGCCCAAATTTGGGGTGCAATATAATAATGGGTTTTTATTCCTTTGGATTTAGCCCATTTTGCAATTCGCATATTAAACCCTGGATAGTCAATAAAAATGATTACATCTGGTTTGAAATTTTCAATATCAACTTTGCAAAATTTAATATTATTCAGAATAGTTTTAAGGTTCATTGCAACTTCTAAAAATCCCATAAAAGAGAGTTCTTTATAGTGTTTTACTAATGTACCTCCAACATTTTGCATCAAGTCGCCACCCCAAAATCGAATTTCGGCTTGAGCATCTTCACTATATAAAGATTTCATCAGGTTAGAACCATGCAAATCGCCAGATGCTTCTCCTGCAATAATATAATATTTCATTTTACAAAAATACAGTAAAAATTGCTAAGATAAGCGTCGCTAAAACTACACCTCGCGCCATTAATTCTTTTTTAAATTGAAGCAAAACAAAAAAAGTAATTACATTAAATATGGTTCCTAGTGTGATTAATTTTCCTAGAATCCCTTCACTTATAATAAGATTGTAGTCTGAAAATAGATTAAATTTAGTAAATAATGTTACAAATATATAAGTTCCAAAGATTGAAATAATTAATCCGATGATAAATCCGAAAAGTAAATCTATTTTTTTCATTATTTTAAATTTTAAAAATCCCAAGAATTTAACGTTGCAATTACATGATGTGCTGTCAAATCAAATTGTACGGGAACTATTGAAATATAATTGTTTGCCAAAGCCCATTCGTCGGTATCTTCGCCTTTATCTAGATTTACAAATTCGCCTGTTAACCAATAATATTCTTTACCAAAAGGAGATTTGCGTTTGTCAAATTTCTCTTTCCAAATTGCTTTTGCTTGACGACAAATTTTTATCCCTTTAATTTCCTCGGTTTTTAGCTTTGGTAAATTTACATTTAAAACGGTACCTTCAGTTAGTCCGTTTTTTAAAACTTGAAGTGCAATTTTTTTAATAAAGGGTTTGATAGGTTCAAAATCGGCATTCCAGTCATAATCTAAAAGTGAGAACCCGATCGCAGGAATTCCTTCAATCCCTGCTTCGATTGCTGCACTCATAGTTCCTGAATATAGTACATTTATTGAAGAATTTGAACCGTGATTAATACCAGAAACACATAAATCTGGTTTTCGTTTTAGTATTTCATTTACAGCCATCTTGACACAATCTACGGGAGTTCCCGAGCAACTGTATTCGGTAATTTCAGCATTTTCGGCAGAAATTTTATTTAAATGCAACGTGTTATTGATTGTGATAGCGTGACCCATTGCACTCTGCGGACTATCTGGTGCTACTACAACAACAGTTCCAAGCTCACTCATTACAGCTATTAACGCCCGAATTCCAGGCGCAACAATACTATCGTCGTTTGTTACTAGGATTAAAGGTTTGGATATCATTATAATAAAGACTTTCTATTTAAATTAATCAAAAATAGTTTTAAAAGTTGAAATAATAAAACAGAGTTGTGGTTTAATTACAATCTTGTTAATTTATTAAATCCCTACCACTCATTTACTTTATTAGCATCCATTTTTAGAAAAATAAAAAGCAAAATGGTAAATCCCCAAAGTCCTGAACCTCCATAAGAAAAGAATGGTAATGGCACTCCAACAGTTGGAAATACTCCGATAACCATTGCGATATTCACAAAAAAGTGTATAAATAAAATACCCGCAACACAGTAGCCAAAAACTCGGCTGAATTTAGTTTTTTGTCTCTCGGCAAGATAAATAACTCTTAATATTAGGACTACAAATAATACCATCACAACTACAGATCCTGCAAAACCCCATTCTTCGCCAACAGTTGTAAAAATATAATCTGTATGTTGTTCGGGCACAAATCCGCCTTTTGTTTGAGTGCCTTCAAGATATCCTTTACCTAACCAACCTCCAGAGCCGATAGCAATTTCTGATTGATGAATATTGTAGCCTATCCCTTTCATATCGACTTGTTTGCCTAACAAAATGTTAAATCGATCTCGATGATGTTGTTGGAAAACATGATTGAAGACATAATTTACAGAAAATGTGAATCCTGAAATAGCAACCAATAAAATAGCTGAGAGCAAAATATTTCTATCTACAATTCGACTTCTGAAATAATAAACAATTAATGTAATTATCGATATTCCTATAACTATCAAGGGATTATTAGTTACTAAAGTTAAAATAAATATTAAAATTGTGATAAATCCTGTCCAAATATACCATGCTGGCAAACCTTCCCTATATAAAATAATTATAAAAATTGAATAAATTAATGCACTTCCTGGATCGTGAGGCACTATTAAAAGTACGGGTAAAATTATTATTCCTAATGCTTGTATTTGGTGATTTACATTTTTTAGGTTAATTTGAACATCGCTTAAATATTTTGCTAGAGCTAAACCTGTAGCAATTTTTGCAAACTCAGAGGGTTGCAATCTAAAACTTCCAATAGAATACCAGTTAGTTTGTCCTTTGATTGTTGTGCCAAAAACAAATAATCCGGCTATTGACAAAAGTGCAATTCCAAAAATTAAGGTTGAAAATTTTTCATAAAATTTTGCATCTAATGATAAAATGACAAAAATTAGTGGAATATCCAAGAAAATAAAAAGTAATTGTTTACCAAAAAATTCATTCATATTGAAAATGGAAGTCCCTTCGACTACTGATGATAATGAGGAAGAATAAATATTAAGCCAACCCATTACAACTAGTGTAACAAAAATTAGGATGCTAATCCAGTCAATGTTATTTGTAATGCTTTGATTTCTCATTTATATTTTGGCAACTTTTTTTATAGTGTCAATTTTTATCTCCTTACCGATTTTCACTCCATTGATTGAATCTTTAGAACGCTTTATTTTTGCAATACTATCTTTAAGTCTTGTTTTTATTAACTCTATACTATCCTGATGTTTTCTTGGATACAATTTATCATATTGCCCTTTTAAACTTCCAGTAAGCATTCTTTTTTCTAAATCGATTCTCGAAATTTTCTTTTTCAGATATTTTTCTATCATCAAACTGGTTATTGGCCCAGCCCATCGTGCTCCCCAATATCCGTTTTCAACAAATACTGCAATTGCTATTTTTGGATTGTCTTTTGGAGCAAAGGCAACAAAAATTGAATGATCTTGTAGTTTAACTCGTTTTCCATTTACTTTTAAGTAATTTTCTGCAGTACCAGTTTTTCCACAAATATCAATTCCAGCAACATTTAAACCGTGAGCAGTCCCTAAATTATAAACATCAAAAAGACCACTGATAACTGGTTCAAAATATTTTTTTTGTATTGTAGTAACGTGTTTAGTCGTATATTTTTTATCTATTTGTTCTCCTTTTATTCTTTTAATAATATGAGGTGTATAATAATAACCTCTATTTGCTACAGTGGCCATCATATTTGCTAACTGAATTGGGGTCATTAAAATTTCGCCTTGTCCAATTGCATTAGATACAATAGCAGTGCTTCTCCAGCCTCCGTTGGGATATAATTTTTTATAGGTTTTTGATGTTGGTATAGACCCTTTTTTTCCTGTTGGTAAATCATATCCCATAAAAGAACCTAGTCCAAAACTCTTTAAATGATTGCTCCAAACATCAACTCCATCAGCAGGATTTTGAAATTTATTGATAGTTTTCATATATACATTACCAAAGTAAGCATTACATGATTCATAAATACCTCTATGCAATTGCATGGCTCCTCCGTGACAGTGACATTTCATAAATCTGCCTCGTGCATAACTAAATCCGTGATGACAGTAAAAAGTAGTTTGCTCATCTATAACTCCCTCTTGAAGAGCAACTAAAGCTGTCAAAATTTTAAATGGTGACCCGGGGGGATATTCTGCAAGCAAACCTCTGTCATACATTGGCTTTGCAATAGAATCGTTATAAAGTGTTGTGTAATTTTTAGAACGCTGTCTGCCTACTAACAATGCAGGGTCATAATCTGGCGCACTAACCAAAGCTAAGATTTCTCCGCTTTTAGGTTCAATTGCTACAATCCCACCCCATTTATTAACCATTAATTCTTCGCCATATTTTTGTAAATCAGCATCGATTGAAAGAGTTACATCCTCACCTTGCTTTGCAATTGTGTCATATTTTCCCTCTTTATACGAACCTATTTCTCTGTTAAACTTGTCTTTTAAAGTATATCTAACTCCTTTTCTGCCACGAAGTTGCAACTCATAGCTCTCTTCTACACCTTGCCTTCCTATTAAATCGCCTCCAACGTAATAGGGGTTTTTTTTGATTGTAGCTTCGTTTACTTGAGTTATAAACCCAAACACATTTGCGCCATAACTTTCTTGATAATCTCGCAACGAACGTTTTTGAATATAAAATCCTTCAAATTTTCTAATTTTTTCTTGAAATGCTGCGTATTCTAATTTATTTAATTGAGGTAAAAAAACCGAGGGTAACATGGGACTATAAACTTTAGCTTTTTTAATTTTTTTTATAAAATCTTCTTTGGTAATGTCAAGCAAACTACAAAACGAAACGGTATCTAAGTTTTTAATATCTCTAGGGATAACCATTATATCATAAGAAGGTTGGTTTGCTACTAGCAATTTTCCGTGACGATCAAAAATATAACCTCGCTCAGGATAATCATATTTTATTTTTATAGCATTATTGTCAGATTTTAATTTGAACGAATCGTCGACAATTTGCAAAAAGAAAAGCCGTATTACCAACAATGTTGTTGTAACAATTATTATTGCTGGAAGCAAAACTTTTCTCATCGCTTATTTGGCTTGATTAAGTAAATTATAAGAATACACAGTAATATTGTAAAGATAGTACTTATCAAAGTTCTTAAAAGAATACCCCAGATAAACTCGAGGGTAAAAATTTCTAAAATAAATAATGTAAAATGATGAATAATAACTGCCAGAAAAATAAATGAAAATCGTTCTGGAGTTAAACTGTCGTTAAGTCTGACTGTTTGATATTCGTAACTTAATCCGAAAGAAAATCGAAATAAATATGGTCTCAAAAAAGCTAATAAAACACAAGCAGTAGCATGAACTCCACCAGAGTTACAAAATAAATCAATGGTTAATCCTAAGAAGAAACTCGCTAAAAGTAAACCATATTTATTTCCATTTACAGGATATAAAATTATAAATATGATGTAGGGAAACGGGTTTACATATCCTAAAAAATTTATATTATTAAAAATCAGAACTTGTGCTGCGAGCAACAAAACAAATCGAGACAGATTATATAACAAAGTGCTATTCATCTTTTTTAGATTTTTTTTCTAATTCGTCAATTTCCTTTTTGTCTTTGCTTTTAATAATGTACACATGACCTAAGTTTGTCATGTCATTAAACAATTTAATATTTATAGTAAAAAAGTTGGTTTGATCATCAGTATAAATATTTGCGATAGTACCAATATTGATGTTTTCTGGAAAAATTGTCGATTGACCACCAGTAACAATAGTATCTCCTTTTTTAACAGAAGCTAATCTCGGAACGTCAATTAGTTGAACATATCCTGTGCTTTTTCCGTCCCAAACTAATGAACCAAAATGATTTGATTTTTTGAGCTTGGCATTTATTTGAGATTTTACATTTAAAATGCTCAAGACTGTTGCATAATTAGCTGATGTGTTTTCGATGATTCCTACAATTCCAAGACTATTAATAACTCCCATATCAGATTGAACACCTTGTTTAAATCCAGAATTTAGGGTAATGAAATTTTCTTGCGAACTGTAACAATTTTTAATAACCTTCGAAATTATCAAATCAATTTTTCTTACACCTTTTATTGTATCAAATTTTGGCGCTTTGGTTGTGTCTTTTAAATTAAACAAAAGACTCTTTAATCGAGCATTTTCTAATGCTAATTCCTGATTTTTAGTTTTAAGACCAAAGTATTCGTTTACAGAGTTAACTTCTTCATAAACGCCACCAGATAAAAAATTTGCCGAACTTATTATCTTACTTTTATGATAGGAATGTGACTGAATTGTCAGTGATAACGAAACTATCATAAGCAGCAAAAACAGCATTCGAAGGCTGTTTTTAAATATAAAATTAAATATTTGCTGCATCTTAAAAAAGTATTCAGAGTTCAGTATTTAGTTTACTGTATTTTTTTTTAAAACTATTTTATTAAAATACTTCTAAATTTTGGTATATTTTTTAGTGCCATTCCAGTTCCTCTAACAACGGCCTTCAAAGGATCTTCAGCTATATAAACTGGCAAATCTGTTTTTAGCGAAATTCTTTTATCTAATCCTCGCAACATTGATCCTCCGCCAGCAAGATAAATTCCTGTGTTGTAAATATCGGCTGCCAATTCTGGTGGCGTTTGAGATAGTGTTTCCATCACCGCATCTTCAATTCTTTGGATTGATTTATCTAATGCTTTTGCGATTTCTCTAAAAGAAACTTCTACTTGTTTTGGTTTTCCGGTTAGTAAATCTCTTCCTTGAACAGACATGTCGTCTGGTGGAGTTTCTAACTGATCTGTAGCTGCACCGATAGTAATTTTTATTTTCTCGGCAGTAGTTTCGCCTACAAATAAATTATGTTGGGTTCGCATATAATAAATAATGTCATTTGTAAAAACATCTCCTGCAATTTTAACTGATTTATCACAAACAATTCCACCTAAAGCTATAACAGCAATTTCTGTAGTTCCTCCTCCAATATCTACAATCATGTTTCCTTTAGGTTGCATAATATCAATTCCTATTCCGATTGCAGCGGCCATAGGTTCATGAATAAGATAAACTTCCTTACCGTTTACACGTTCGCAACTTTCCTTTACTGCTCTCATTTCTACTTCGGTTATACCAGAAGGGATGCAAACTACCATGCGAAGTGCAGGCTGAAACATTTTTTTCTTAAGTGCAGGAATACTTTTTATGAACATTTTAATCATTTGCTCAGACGCATCAAAATCGGCAATTACACCATCTTTTAAGGGACGTATGGTTTTGATATTTTCATGGGTTTTTCCTTGCATCATATTTGCCTCTTTACCAACGGCAATTATTTTTCCAGAAATTCTATCTCTAGCCACAATCGAAGGACTATCGATTACAACTTTATCATTATGAATAATTAATGTGTTTGCGGTTCCAAGGTCTATCGCGATGTCCTCGGTCATGAAATCAAAAAATCCCATAGGTCTTTTAAGGGTTAAATAGTTAATAAGTTTTGTAATGCAAAGTTAAACAAATTAATGTTTAAAATGACGTGTGCCAGTAAATACCATTGCAACTTTATTTTCGTTACAATAATCGATACTTAGTTTGTCTTTTATAGATCCTCCAGGCTGAATTATTGCTGTAATTCCTGCATGATGTGCAAGCTCAACACAATCTGCGAATGGAAAAAAAGCATCACTTGCCATTACTGCTCCTTTTAAATCAAATTCAAAACTATTAGCTTTATCAATCGCTTGTTTTAAGGCATCAACTCGAGAAGTTTGACCTGTTCCAGAAGAAATTAAAGTGCCATTTTTTGCAAAAATTATGGTATTGGATTTTGTATTTTTACAAATTTTTGATGCAAAAATTAAATCGTCTAATTCTTGATTTGAAGGATTTGTAGTTGTAACATTTTTTAACAGCTGTTTAGAGTCTGTAACATTATTTCTATCTTGAATTAATAAGCCATTTAAACAAGACCGAACTTGTTTTTGAGGCAAATCGACTTCTTTTAGAACTAATAATATTCGATTTTTCTTTTCTGATAGTATTTCCACAGCACTGTCATCAAAGGCAGGAGCGATTAAAACTTCACAAAAAAGCGAGTTTATTTCAGTTGCCGTTTCCAGGTTAATTGTGCCATTTGATATTAAAACTCCACCAAAAGCCGAAGTTGGATCGCAAGCTAAAGCAGATTTATATGCTTCTACCATTGTTTTTCTGGTGGCAAGTCCACAAGCATTATTATGTTTCAGGATTGCAAAAGTTGGATTTTCGTTTTTAAACTCAGATATCAAATTTACTGCCGCATCAACATCAAGTAAATTATTATAGGATAGCTCTTTGCCATGTAGTTTTGTAAACATGGCATCAAAATTTCCAAAATAAAAACCGCGTTGGTGAGGGTTTTCTCCATAACGCAATTCCTTGCCTCCATCGGTACTAACTTTAAAAATAGCATTATCATCATTGGAAATAGAAAAATAATTAAAAATGTGAGTGTCATAATGTGATGACACATGAAAAGCTTTAGCTGCAAAAACTCTTCTTTGGCTTAAAGTAGTGGCATTTCCATTTAAAATTATATCAAAAAACAAACTATACTCATTTACTGAAGCAATAATAACAGTATCCTTAAAATTTTTAGCTCCTGCTCTTATTAAAGAAATTCCTCCAACGTCAATTTTTTCAATTATTTCACTTTCTGTAGCTCCAGAAGCGACGGTTTTTTCAAACGGATACAAATCTACAATCACCAAATCTATTTGTGGAATTTTAAATTGCTCCAGTTGCAACACATCATTTGGGTTGTCTTGCCGATTTAAAATTCCACCAAAAATTTTAGGATGCAACGTTTTTACTCTACCACCTAAAATCTCAGGAAAATCGGTTATATCTTCAACTGGAATAACAGGAATTCCTAAATTTTTTATAAATATTTCAGTGCCTCCAGTTGAATATAATGTAACTTTTTGTTCATGAAGTTTTCTAACTATAGGTTCTAAACCCTCTTTTGAAAAAACTGAGATTAATGCAGATTTAATAGTTTTTGTTGTGCTCATCGTGTAGTGTTGTTAAGCAAACAAATGTAGTTTTTTTATATCTAATATTTTTGAAAGGATTTAAAATATAAGATTCTTTTATTTAAAATTGTGTACTATTTTTAATTATATTCCTTTTTGGAAAATAAATTTATTTCTATTTATATCTATCTTCTTTGTATTTGCTAATACTAACATTACAATAAATTCAATTCATTTTTTGATGTAACAAAATATAAATTATAAACACTAATATTATAAATTTACAAGTCTAAAAATTCCTTATGTTAGTATACTTACGATTGGTAAAAGAAAGTTTTAGTTTTGCCATGAATGCCTTGCGAAACAACAAGTTGCGCACTTTACTCTCGTTGCTTGGAGTAACTATTGGGATATTTTCGATAATCGCAGTTTTGGCAGCAGTAGATTCATTAGATCATAAAATAAAGAAAGATTTGAGTAGTTTAGATAAAAATACTATCTATTTGGCTAAATTTTCTTTTGGCCCATCACCTGTCCCAAAATGGAAAAGGGAACAATTTCCGAATGTTAATTATGAAGAATATCAATATCTGAAAAATAATTTACCCCAAGCTCAAGAACTTGCATTTCAATTATTTGTTAAAAGCGAAATAATAAAATGTGATACAAAATCTGTTAGTTCGGTTAATATTGTTCCAGTTTCGCAAGAATTTATCGATATTCAAGGACTTGAATTTTCTGATGGTAGATTTTACAATGAATCTGAATCAAACTCAGGTGCGGCGGTTGTAGTTATTGGTGATGAAATTGCAACGAGCTTATTTGATAACGTAGATCCTATTGGAAAACAAGTACGCCTTTATGGACAACGCTTCACAGTAATTGGAATTTTGAAAAAACAAGGAGCGGGACTTTTTGGGGATAGTAATGATACTTCTGCATTTATACCCGTAAACTTTTTAAGACGTATGTATGGCGATAATAATAATTCTATAACTCCAGTAATAGTTATTAAACCACAAAAAGGCATTGATATGGAGGCTTTTAAAGCAGATTTAACACAAAAATTGCGAAATATGAGAGGTCTTAAAACTGCTGATATTGATAATTTTGTGATTAATGTTTTCTCTGGATTTACTGATTTGCTTGACGGAATTATAAGCAGTATGAACGTTGGTGGCTGGATAATTGCAGGATTTTCATTACTTGTAGGTGGTTTTGGTGTTGCAAATATTATGTTTGTATCGGTTAAAGAGCGAACCAATTTAATTGGAATTCAAAAGTCGTTAGGAGCCAAAAATAGATTTATCCTTTTTCAGTTTTTATTTGAAGCTGTAATTTTATGTTTAATAGGTGGATTTATTGGTATAATCATGGTTTGGCTTATCGCTTTAGTTTTAACAAAAGTACTCGACTTCGAATTTGTTTTAAGCTTTTTCAATATTTGTTTAGGTACTGGCTTAGCTATAGTTATCGGGTTAGTATCTGGAATTTTACCAGCAATAGCTGCGTCTAAACTTGACCCAGTTGAAGCAATTCGCAGTGGCATGTAAAAACTGTTTAATATTATTTTTTATGAAATAATATAGAGTTCCACATATTGTTATAAAAAAAACGATACATAAAGTATCGCTTTTTTTATTATTCTACTTCCTTCATCTTAAAGGATTCCATGAATTTTGTAGTGTAGTTGCCAGCTACATAATCAGGTTCATCCATCAATTGTCTGTGAAAGGGAATTGTGGTTTTGATTCCCTCTATATAAAACTCATCTAAAGCTCGTTTCATTTTATTAATAGCTTCTTGCCTAGTTTGAGCAGTAGTTATTAACTTTGCAATCATCGAATCGTAGTTTGGCGGAATGGTATATCCTGCATAAACGTGAGTATCCAATCTTACTCCATGTCCTCCAGGCGAATGCAAAACTGTAATTTTTCCTGGCGATGGTCTAAAATCATTATAAGGATCTTCAGCATTTATTCTACATTCAATGGCATGCAAATTTGGAAAATAGTTTTTACCCGAAATCGGAATTCCTGCGGCTACCATAATTTGTTCTCTAATCAAATCATAATCTATAACTTGTTCCGTAATTGGGTGCTCCACCTGGATACGTGTATTCATTTCCATAAAATAAAAATTTCGATGTTTGTCCACCAAAAATTCTACAGTTCCAGCTCCTTCATATTTTATAAATTCAGCAGCTTTTACAGCAGCTTCGCCCATTCTGTTTCTTAAATCATCAGTCATAAATGGCGATGGGGTTTCCTCAGTCAGTTTTTGATGACGTCTTTGTACTGAGCAATCTCTTTCTGATAAATGACATGCTTTACCATAAGAATCCCCAACTACTTGAATTTCGATATGACGAGGTTCTTCAATTAGTTTTTCGAGATACATTCCATCATTTCCAAATGCAGCGGCCGATTCTTGCCTTGCACTTTCCCATGCTTTCAATAATTCATCTTCTTTCCAAACAGCGCGCATTCCTTTTCCACCCCCTCCAGCTGTTGCTTTTAGCATAACAGGATATCCCATTTCTTTTGCAAGCTTTTGAGTTTGTTCAAACGATTCTAATAATCCTTCTGATCCAGGAACACAAGGTACTCCTGCTGCTTTCATAGTAGATTTAGCCGAAGCCTTATCTCCCATTTTATCTATCATTTCTGGCGAAGCACCAATAAATTTTATTCCGTGTTCTTGACAAATTTTTGAAAATTTTGCGTTTTCTGATAAAAATCCGTATCCTGGATGAATGGCATCAGCATTTGTAATTTCTGCTGCAGCAATAATGCTTGACATTTTTAAATAAGATAAATTACTTGGTGGTGGACCAATACAAACAGCTTCATCCGCAAACTTAACGTGTAAACTTTCAGCATCAGCGGTAGAGTAAACGGCTACTGTTTTTATTCCCATTTCTTTGCAGGTTCTTATTACTCGCAGAGCAATTTCACCTCTATTGGCAATCAATATTTTTTTAAACATAAATTTAAAATTAAAAATTAAGAATTTAAAATTAAGAATTTAAAATCATTTTAGGATTTTGACTTCATAATTCACAATTTCTAATTGATTAAGATGGATCTACTAAAAATAGGGGTTGATCAAACTCTACTGGAGACATATCGTCTACCAAAATTTTAACAATTTTACCTGAAATTTCTGCTTCAATTTCGTTAAAAAGCTTCATTGCTTCAATAACACAAAGCACATCTCCTTTTTGAATAGCGCTTCCTACGGCTGTAAAAACAGGTTTGTCTGGAGATGGTTTTCTATAAAAAGTCCCAATCATTGGAGATTTTATGATAATAAATTTAGAATTATCTTCTATTTGTTGCGTTGGCGCTACATTTTCTGGAGCTTTTATTGCCTGCTGAGTTTGAGCAGGTAATACTTGTTGCACAGGTGCTTGTTGCAAATATGTTACCTCGGGTGCTGCATTTTCAAGAGTGGTTCTGATGGTAATTTTAACATCATCCATTTCCAGTTTAACTTCTGCAACTCCAGAATTTGCTACAAATTTAATTAAGTTTTGAATTTCTTTTAAATCCATAATTGGTGTTTTTAGTTAGTTTATTGTTTAATATGCCCATTTCAAATATATTGAACCCCAAGTAAATCCGCCACCAAAAGCAGCAAATATTAGGTTATCTCCTTTTTTGAATTTTTTTTCGAAATCGAATAATAATAAAGGTAAAGTGGCGGATGTTGTATTTCCGTATTTATGGATATTGATTAAAACTTTATCTTGCTCCAGCCCCATTCTAGATGCCGTTGCATCGATAATACGTTTGTTTGCTTGGTGTGCAATAAGCCAGTTTACATCATTATTAGTAAGATTATTTCGAATCATTATTTTCTCACTAATATCTGCCATACCTGACACTGCATATTTATATACTGTTTTTCCGTCTTGAAATACATAATGCTGTCTGTTTTCGACTGTTTCTTTTGAAGCTGGTAAAATTGAACCACCAGCATCAATTTTTAAATATTCTCTTCCTATCCCGTCAGATTTTAAAATTTCATCTTGAATACCCAACCCCTCAAAATTAGGTTCAAATAAAACTGCACCTGCACCATCACCAAATATTATACATGTTGCTCTATCAGTGTAATCAATTATTGATGACATTTTATCAGCACCTATTAACAAAACTTTTTTATATCTTCCAGACTCTATATATGCAGCTGCAGTTGACATTCCGAATAAAAATCCAGAACATGCCGCTTGCAAATCATAAGCAAATGCATTTACTGCTCCAATTTGAGTTGCAACAAAAACTGCAGTTGCCGCAACAGGCATATCTGGAGTTGTAGATGCTACTATAACTAAATCAATTTCTTTAGGATCAATTTTACTTTTTTCTAATAAATCTTGAGCGGCTTTTATTGCTAAATATGAAGTTCCCTTACCCGATTCTTTTAATAATCTTCTTTCAGAAATACCTGTGCGTGTTAAAATCCATTCATCATTTGTGTCTACCATTGTTTCTAAGAGTTTATTAGAAAGCACAAAATCAGGTACATAACCACCAACAGAGGTTATTGCAGCAGTAATTGTATTCATATAAAAAATTTAAATTTAAAGGGTTGAAATTACAAAAAATAAATATACTATTTTTTATATAAATAAATATTCTTAACAAAAAACTCTCACCGAGTGAGAGTTTCATTGAAAAATGTAAAATATATTAAATTTCTGCTACTGATTTGTCAATAACAACTTGTCCCCTGTAGTACATTTTACCTTCGTGCCAGTAAGCTCTATGATATAAATGTGCTTCTCCAGTTACTGGACAAGTTGCAATTGTTGCAACGGTTGCTTTATAATGTGTTCTTCTTTTATCTCTTCTTGTTTTGGAGATTTTTCTCTTAGGATGTGCCATTTTACTATATTATTTATCCGTTAATAGTTGCTTTAACTTGTCCCATCGTGGGTCAGTATTTTCTTGTTTTGCTTCTTCTTTACTTTTTTTTACAGACAACTCTTTGAGTTTATCTAGCGCTTTTGTTTTTAAACTTCCATCTTTAATACCAGGATGAATCCTTTTTAAAGGTACCGACAAAACTATCATTTCATAAAAATATTGTGAAATATCAATTTCATGCTCTCCATATGGCAAGATTAATAATTCTTCATTATCATTATTGAAAGTTTCACCAAATTGAACTACTAATTTTAACTTTGATTTTATTATTAAATCAAATTGTTCATTTGTCAAATCGCAGGGCACATTTACAGTACCTTTTTGACTAAAATTAAGTTCTAAAAGTGTACTTTTTTTCTCTAAAGTTAGCTTTGCTTTTATGTTGCTACTTTCGTATTCATGGTAATCAAACTTGTCAAAGAAAGAATTATTTATTTCAAACTCAAATTGATGTTTTCCTAACTTTAATCCTATAAATGGGATTAAAAATTCATTTGTAACTTTCATCATTTCACCAATTTGTCCTAACTAAAATTTTAGTTTAGGAGTGCAAAGATATAAAATTATTATAAAATTAAAAGTGTTATCAACCTTTTTTTGATTCTAATTGTCTTTCTTTAGTTTTTAACGGATTTTTACTTATTTCTAAATACTCATTTCTTGAGTTATATATATCAATTGCAAGGTAAACTGCTTCTTTAAAAGATGTGAAATCTGCCTGTCCTTTTCCTGCAATTTCATATGCAGTACCATGATCTGGTGAAGTTCTAATTTTATTTAAACCTGCTGTATAATTAACACCTTTACCAAAAGATAACGTTTTAAAAGGTATTAAACCTTGGTCATGATAACAAGCCATAACTGCATCAAATTTTTCATATTGACCACTTCCAAAAAATCCATCGGCTGGATAGGGGCCAAAAACCAATGTTCCTTTGTTAAATAATCTCTTTATAGCTGGTTTTATAATTTCTTCATCTTCTTTACCAATAACTCCATTATCACCAGAATGAGGATTAAGTCCTAACAAAGCAATTCTTGGTTTATTTATGCTAAAATCTTGTTTTAATGTTTTGTTTATAGTTTCAATTTTTTGAATAATAAGTTTTTCGTTAATATGTGATGCAACATCGTTTACAGGAATATGATCTGTTAACAATCCTACTCTTAAATTGTCTTGAACCATAAGCATTAATGCATTTCCGTCTAGTTCTTTATCTAAATAATCTGTGTGTCCAGGAAATTTAAAATCTTCAGATTGTATATTAAATTTATTTATTGGTGCTGTTACTAAAACATCTATCAATCCCATCTTTAATGCATCTGTAGCGCCTATAAAAGATTTAATTGCATATTTGCCAACCTGTTCATCATTTTCTCCAAAATTTATATCAACTGCATCACGCCAAACGTTTAACACATTAATTTTTCCGATTACCAATTGATTTAAAGAATCTATTCCGTGTAATGCAATGTCTGAATTTAAATTTTTTTTAATAAATGATATTATTTTAACATTGGCAAAAATTACTGGAGTACATAGTTCTAACATTCTAGCATCTTCGAATGTTTTTAAAATGACTTCGCTTCCAATACCGTTTAAATCTCCAATTGAAATTCCAACTATTATATTTTCTGCTTTTTTCATTGCGATATATTCTTATTTATTGCTAATTTTGAACTGCAAATTTAGTAAAATTAAATGACAAATGTTTACAGGAATAATAGAAACCCTCGGAATTATAAAACACATTCAAAAGGAAAAAGACAATATAAATTTAACAATTCAATCATCTATAACTAGTGAATTAAAAATAGATCAAAGTGTGGCTCATAACGGGGTTTGTCTTACAGTTGTAGCAATTAAAGAAAATAGTTATGTAGTAACTGCCATTAAAGAAACTTTAGAAAAAACAAACTTAAATCATTGGAAATTTAATGATAACGTTAATTTGGAGCGCGCCATGAGATTAGGCGATCGATTAGACGGTCACATTGTTCAGGGTCACGTAGATCAAACTGGTATTTGTATTGAAATTTTAGAAACAAATGGAAGTTGGAAATTCACTTTTAAATATGACTCGAGTGCAAATAACATAACAATCGAAAAAGGGTCTATTACTGTAAATGGTGTTAGTTTAACTGTTGTTGATTCTAAGCGTGATGAATTTTCAGTAGCCATAATACCCTATACCTATGAGCATACTAATTTTAAAAGTTTTGAAATAGGGACTGTAATAAATTTAGAATTTGATGTAATAGGAAAATATGTTTCTAAATTGTACTCTAAATAGTTTGTACAAAACAAAAAGACCTCAAGTTAAACTGAGGTCTTTTTATTTGAATGTAATTTATAATATGCAAAACCAATAGACAATAATAAACATAAAATTAAACCACTATCAATTGGTAAGCCAGGAGGAACTGGCGGTATTGGCTCAGGAGGATTTGGCGCAGCAAATAGTGAACCACTAAATACCAAAGCAAAAAACACTAACAATTTATCTTTTGGGGCAAATTTCATATTGTAAAAGTAATTTTTTTTTTTACGTATCAAAATTATTTTTCTCAATTTTTAAATAATGTAATTTTAAATTTACTATAAATTAATAAAGTCACATTAATATAACAAACGTAAAAAAAACACTTTTGGTTTACGTTATCATAAAAAATTTACATAAAAACCTTTATTCTTTAGTGGTCCCACTTGGAATCGAACCAAGCACCTACTGATTATGAGTCAGTTGCTCTAACCGAATGAGCTATAGGACCAGTTATGCGAGTGCAATAATACTACATTATTTCGTTTTTTGCAAGATTTATTGAATGGATTTTGAAGATTTAACTTATATAAATAAAAATAATATTTAATCTATTTCTTGACACAATTCAATTAAAACACCATTTGTTGATTTAGGATGCAAAAAGACAACTAATTTATTGTCTGCACCTTTTTTTGGTATTTCATTTACAATTGTAAACCCATCAGCTTTGAGACGCTCAATCTCAATATAAATATTTTTAACGTCAAAGGCAATATGATGAATACCTTCGCCTTTTTTTTCTAAAAACTTTGCTATTGGCGAATCTAAATTTGTAGGTTCAAGAAGTTCAATTTTATTTGGACCATTCATAAAAAATGATGTTTTTACTCCCTCACTCAAGACCTCTTCTTCTTTATAAGCTGGATTTCCAAAAAGTTTCTCAAAAAGCAAATTAGAATTTTGCAAGCTATTTACTGCTATACCTATATGTTCAATTTTTATCATTTTAAGTCAAATTATATTTTACAATTAAATGTGTAGCATTATTTTTAAATAAAAAAAAACCACTCGAATTACGAATGGTTTTTTTTATATTGGTTTGGGGTTTAGTATCTACCTCTATTTCCTCCACCATTACCTTCTCTATTTCCGCCACCGTATCCGCCACTTCCGCTTCCGCCTCCACGAGAATTTCCACCACCATTATAACCACCACCACCACTTGGACGATTGTTGTTAAAAGATCTTCTTTCTCCCTCAGGTTTTGGTTCAGATTTGTTTACTACTATAGTTCTACCGTCAACAGTAGCACCATTTAATTCTGTTATAGCTTTTTCAGCTTCCTCATCACTATCCATTTCAATAAAACCAAAACCTTTACTTCTTCCAGTAAATTTATCAGTTATAATTTTAACAGAGCTAACTGCTCCATACACTTCAAAAGATTCTCTTAAATCTGCTTCGTCAATACTGAACGGAAGACTTCCAACAAAAATATTCATAATATTATTTTAAAATTTGAATACAAATATATAATAAAATTAATTAAGTATTACATTCATTTGATTATAATTAACTTAATAAAGAAATTATACCCCCAATCGATAAGTATTTGTGGGAAATCAAAAATTAAGGCGCTGGATAAATAGGGATATGATAAAAAGTTCCATATTGGAAATTTACTTGGTTTCCACCATCGGGGTTCCCATTAGCATTTGCTGCATTAAATTTAAAATTGCCAGAAATAATGCCTCCCGTATTTTCGGTAATATTTATTTCACCATTGCTTCCCTCGACATTCAATATTTTAAATTTAGCATTGTTGCCACCACCAGTTATCGTTATAATATCACCAGATTTATAATTATTTCCAGGAGATGCTATATCTACAACAGTTACAACACCAGAGGTATTGACAGTAGTTTTTACAGTAAGACCTAAACCTGCTCCTGTTGAAGTTGTAGCAACACTTGTCGCAGCTGTGTAGCCAGTTCCTCCACTTACTAAGGGGTAAGCTATTTTAGCAACAGGGCCAGAAATAACATCTGTTCTGTAAAGCAATTGAACACCACCAAAAGATGAAGAATAAGTAGCTTTATAATTAGTGTTGGTCGTACCTAAATAATAAGTGCCTAGATTGATGTTAGTTAAATTTAAATCTAATTCTTGATCTTGAGCAAGTGCTTTGATTGAGACTGAACCATTTGAAGCAACATAGGCTTTTGCATCTATTGCTGTAAAAAGTACGTTATCTCGGTAAGCCTGAAAACCGGGATTATTAAATTTAACATCTGTAGTACAGGATAAAAACAAAAGCGATAATGTAACTATATATAAAAGATTTTTCATTTTTTTTATTGTTTATACAAAAATAGTTTTTTTACTTTATTGATTTACACTTTTAAATAAAAAATATAAAAATTAACTAAATTTAAATGGTTATTAGTTTGTATTAAAAAGTTTTATATATTTGCACCCTTAATTAATCGAGGTCGTGAACCTCAAAATTTAATCAAAAGATTATGTCAGTAAAAATTAGATTACAAAGACACGGTAAAAAACAAAAACCATTTTATTGGATTGTTGCTGCTGATGCTCGATCAAAAAGAGATGGTAGATACCTTGAAAAACTTGGAACTTACAATCCAAACACAAATCCTGCTACTGTAGAACTTAACTTAGAACAAGCGGTTCAATGGCTACACAATGGTGCTCAACCTACAGATACTGCAAGAGCAATTTTATCATACAAAGGTGCATTACTAAAGCATCATTTAGATGGTGGAATTAGAAAAGGAGCCCTAACCCAAGAGCAAGCTGATGAAAAATTAGCAAACTGGTTAGAATCTAAAAGCGGAAAAGTTGATGCTAAAAAAGAAGGATTAACAAAAAAACAAATAGAAGTAAAAGCTAAAGCATTGAAAGCTGAAGTTTTAGCCAATCAAAAGCGTTTAGACGCAATTGCTGAGGCTACAAAAGCATCAGAAACTCCAGAAGTTGAAGAAGTTGTTGTTGCAGAAACACCAGAAGTTGAAGAAGTTGTTGCTGTCGAAACTCCAATTGTAGAAACTCCAACATTAGAAAATGTTGTAGCAGAAACTCCACAGGCAGAAGAAGTAACAATCGAGGAAACTCCTGCTGTTACAGAAACTCCTGCAACAGAAGATAGTACAGAGTCTACTGAAGCGTAATTTTTGACATTGATGCAGAAAGAAGATTGTTTCTATCTAGGCAAAATTGCTAAAAAGTTTAGTTTTAAAGGGGAAGTCCTTGTTTATTTAGACACTGATGAACCCGAATTATATCAAAATATGGAATCAGTTTTTGTTGAATGCAACAAAAACTTGGTTCCATATTTTATTTTAAATTCTTCGCTTCACAAAAATGATTTTCTTAGGGTTCAATTTGAAGATGTATTTAACGAAGACGAGGCAGATAAATTGATAGGATCTTCAATTTATCTCCCTTTAACAATGTTGCAAAAACTTGAAGGTAATAAATTTTATTTTCACGAAGTAATCGGTTTTGAAATAGAAGATTTAAGGGTAGGCATTTTTGGAAAAATTGTTTCAATAAATGATACTGTGGCGCAACCGCTTTTTGAGGTTATTAATGGCGAAATAGAAATGCTTATTCCAATGATTGACCAGTTTTTAATAAAAATTGATCGAGAAAACAAAAAAGTAATAATGGATCTTCCAGAGGGTTTAGTTGAAATGTATCTCTAAAACTCACTTAAAGATGTTTTATGAATTAGACTAAATTTTATTATATTTAGCAAAAAAATAATGCAATTTTCTGATAATCGAAACACTACCCGTTGGATAATTATTATTGCTTCATTCTTTATTGTTCTTTTAATACTTTGGAATACCTATACTTTTTTCCAAATATTTAAGAACGAAGAACGTTTGAAAATGCAGGTTTGGGCATCGGCTCAAAAATCACTTTTAAATGCAAACTTAGAATCGGATAATATTGAACTTAATCTTGAAATTTTTAGCAAGAACAAAACAATCCCTTTAATTCTTACCGAAAATAATGCTATCATAAATAATGCAAATATTGAAGATTATGTAGCTAAAGATTCAATCCGATTGGAAAAATTTCTTAAACAATTAAAAACTGAAAATGAACCCATCAAGATTGAATATGTCAAAGGTAAATTTCAATATTTATACTATGGGAATTCATCACTTATCAATAAACTTAAATATTATCCAATTGCATTATTACTTATAATTTTTCTTTTTGGCACTGTCGTTTATAATTTTTATCGAAGCACAAAAATTTCAACTCAAAACAAACTTTGGGCTGGAATGGCTAAAGAAACTGCACATCAAATCGGCACACCACTTTCTTCATTGATAGGTTGGCTTGAAATTATGAAAGCAGATAATGTTGATCAAACTATAATTTCAGAAATTGAAAAAGACATCAACAGACTTCAAACAATTACCGATAGATTTTCTAAAATAGGCTCTGAACCTATACTTGAAATTAAAGATTTAATTGAAGAAACACGACAATCTTTTGATTATTTAAAATCTAGGTTTTCAAAACAAGTAGAATTTAGTTTCAAAGCACCTAAAGTTCCTATTTTTGTGTCTATAAACTCAGCATTACATAGCTGGACTATCGAAAATTTGATTAAAAATTCAATTGACGCGATGAAAGGCAAAGGTAGCTTGAAAATTAGTATTGAAAATGATACAAATAGTGTCAGAATAAAAGTATCAGATACTGGAAAAGGGATTCCAAAAAATCAATTTAAGAGTATTTTTGAACCTGGCTTTACAACAAAAAAAAGAGGCTGGGGTTTAGGATTATCATTAACTAAACGAATAGTTGAAGAATATCATAAAGGTAAAATAAAAGTTTTGAATTCTGAAATTGGAAAAGGCACAACGATGCTTATTAGCTTTAAAAAAACTAAATAAAATTACTTTTAAGCAGGATTTAAGTTCATTCTTATTGCGAATGCCAAATCTTCAAATTCATTTTGAGTCATCGAAACCTTATTTTCAAAACGCATTTCATTCATATCATTTAATGGAATTAGATGTATATGGGCATGAGGAACTTCTAGTCCGATAACTGCCATGCCTATTCGCTTACACGGAATAGTTTTTTCGAGGGCAAATGCAACTTTTTTTGCAAATAGCATTAAATCAATATAAAAGTTGTCTTCTAAATCGAATAACTTATTTATTTCTTGCTTTGGTATGCAAAGTGTATGACCTACCGCATTTGGATTGACATCTAAAAATGCCAAAAAATTATCATCTTCTGCAATTTTATTACAAGGTAATTCTCCGTTTATTATTTTAGAAAATAGCGTTGACATATAAATACAGATTTCGTTAGTCTCTAGAAATTTCAAGAATTTCAAATTTCAAAGTTCCATTAGGCACAGTAATCTCAGCTATTTCTCCAACTGATTTTCCCAATAATCCGTGACCTATTGGAGATGTTACAGAAATTTTTCCTGTTTTTAAATCGGCTTCACTTTCTGCAACTAGTGTATATTTTAATTCCATGCCATTGGCTTGATTTTTAATTTTTACATTCGATAGCACTAAAACTTTTGAAACATCAAGAGTAGATTCGTCAATCAATCTGGCGTTAGAATGTACTTCTTCTAACTTTGAAATTCTCATCTCGAGCATTCCCTGAGCTTCTTTTGCCGCATCATATTCTGCATTTTCCGACAAATCGCCTTTATCTCTTGCTTCTGCAATATCTTGAGAAGCTTTTGGTCGCATAACACTTTTTAAATAATCAAGTTCTTCTTTTAATTTCTTTAATCCCTCTGCTGTGTAATAAGATATATTAGTCATAATTATGTTTCTGTTTGTCTTTGATTTTTATCTTTAAATCGAAGATATTTTTTATTTATTATATTATAATTTGAATTTAGTCGTTATTGTAAAATAGAAAAAATCCCATCAGGACGGGATTTCTTTTTTCAAAGATATAAATTTGTATATTAAATTCTTATTTTTGTAAAATAATAATCAAATTTACTTAATTTATTTTTCTGAACCTATTATTTATACCATTTAAAATGAAAAAATTATTATCATTATTTGTTTTGCTCACACTAATTTTAAGTTGTCACAAAGATAAATACAGTAATGAAAACCCATATTTGCCAAATTATGCTTTTTCGATTGATATAAATACAAGTTTGCCAACTTATAATAATGTGACTTTTGCAAGTAATTCAGTCAAGGCATATCCTGGAAACGGACCTTCAAATGGAATTATAGTTTTTAATACTGGTAGCGGTTATAATGCATTCGATGGCGGTTGTCCTAACCAGAATTTAGCATCGTGTTCTGCATTAATCACCAACGGAATTAATGCAAAATGCTCTTGCGATAATGCACTTTACAATATGTTTACGGGTCTGGCTCCTGGAAAACAATATCCTTTAAAACAATACAGAGTCGAAGTTAACGGAAATATAATTAGAGTTTCAAATTAAGCACAAGTTATAACCAATTGTATTAAAAAGATACAAAAAAAAATAATGTATTTTTGTACAATGGAAACTAATAGACAAAAAAAAATAGGCAGTGTTCTTCAGAATGATTTGGTTGATATTCTTCAAGGAGAAGTACGTAAAAATGGTTTAACAAACTTAATAATTTCAGTTTCAAAAGTAATAGTTACTACCGATTTAGGTGTTGCTAGAGTTTATCTAAGTGTGTTTCCTCAAGAAAAAGCTCCTGAAATTCTAGCAGCTGTAAAATCAAATATGCCTCTTATCAAACACGATTTATCGCAACGTGTTAAATTACAATTACGAAAAGTTCCCAATCTATCTTTTTATATCGATGATTCTCTAGATTATATAGAAAAAATTGACAATGCACTTTCGGGAAAAGAAAATCCTATTGAAAACAGAGAACTTTTAGAAAAACGTAAAAAATCGTAAGTGAACTTCCCACTTTATATCGCCAAAAGGTATATTTTTAGTAAAAGTAGAAATAATGCTATCAACATTATTACCCGAATTGCTTCAATGGGAATTATTGTAGGTGCACTTGCTTTGTTTGTAGTTTTATCTGTTTTTAGTGGTTTGCGAGTTTTTAGCTTATCATTTTCTAACGATTTTGATCCAGATTTAAAAGCAAATCCAAAATCGGGTAAATCATTTTTTATTACAAAAAAACAAGAAAATCAACTAAAAAAAATTGATGGAGTTGTCAGTTTCAGTAAAATTATTGAAGAGCGTGTTCTATTTTCATTCGATGGCAAACAACAGGTTAGTTATTTAAAAGGTATTGATAAAAATTTTGCTTCTGTAAATAAATCTTCTCAAAAATTATTTAATGGTTTTTGGTTAAAACCAGATACTTATCAAGTAGTTATTGGTTACGGAATTTCAGAAAAATTGTCTGTAGGATTATTTGATTTTAATAACCCTTTTGAAGTTTTTGTGCCTAAACCAGGTAGGGGAAATATCACGAGTCCTGAAGAAGCTTTTAATAAAGAAGTTCTTATACCAGTTGGAATTTATGCCATTAGCGAAGAGTTGGATTCAAAATATGTTTTTGCCGATTTGGGTTTAACCCAACAATTACTATCGTATAAAACCAATCAAATATCGGGTATTGAGTTTAAAATAAATTCTAACACTGATGAGACTAAAATTATTTCTCAAATTCAAAAAATCTTTAACTCACAAATAGAGGTTAAAACGAGAGCTGCACTAAATGCGACCTTATATAAAATGCTAAATACCGAGAATATTGCAGTTTATTTAATTTTCACTTTAGTAATAATTATTGCTCTTTTTAATCTTATTGGTGCTTTAATAATGATGATTTTAGACAAAAAAGAAAATCTTAAAACGCTATTACACCTAGGAGCAGAAATTAAAAACCTACGTAAAATATTTTTACTTCAAGGGACTTTACTAAGCATTTATGGTGGAATAATAGGATTAATTCTAGGCACTATTATTGTCGAAGCTCAGCAACAATTTCAATTTATAATGATTACCCCAACACTACCTTATCCTGTGGTTTTTAGCTTTCAAAACATAATGATAGTCTTTGCTACAATAGTTTCACTTGGATTTATATCAAGCTTAATAGCGAGTAGTCGGGTAACTAAAAAATTATTAGGATAGCAAATTATACAAACTGAAAGTCAGCATAAACTTCTTGAATTTCATTTAAAATAGCATAAAGTTCAAAAGCATTATCTGTAGTTACAAGCCTTTGTTTATAATCTTTAAAAGCATGAACTCCTTTAAAATAATTAGTATAATGTCTTCGCATTTCTACAATTCCGAGTCGTTCGCCTTTCCAATCCATTGACCAGGTTAAATGATTTCTTGCAGCATCAACTCTATCAGCAATTGTTGGTTTTGGTAGATATTCTCCTGTGGCAAAATAATGCTTTATTTCGTTAAAAATCCATGGATATCCAATAGCAGCACGACCTACCATCATTCCGTCAAGACCGAATTTATTTTTATATTCTAATGCTTTTTCTGGCGAATCTATATCACCGTTTCCAAAAATTGGCATTGTAATTCTAGGATTATTTTTCACTCGAGCAATATGACTCCAATCAGAATGACCTTTATACATTTGGGCACGAGTTCTAGCATGAACTGTTAAAGCTTGAACACCAATGTCTTGCAAACGTTCAGCAACCTCATCAATATTTATAGAGTTTTCATCCCAACCCAAACGAGTTTTTACCGTTACAGGAAGATTTGTTCCTTTAATAACTGCTTTTGTCAAACGAATCATCAAATCTACATCCTTTAAAACTCCAGCGCCTGCGCCTTTGCAAACTACTTTTTTTACAGGACAACCAAAATTTATATCTACTAAATCAGGTTGAACTGCATCGACGATTCTTGATGATTGTTCCATTGCATCTTCATCACCACCAAAAATTTGAATTCCCACTGGACGTTCATAATCAAAAATATCTAATTTTTGTCGACTCTTTATAGCATCACGTATCAAACCTTCTGAAGAAATAAATTCAGAATACATTAAATCAGCACCATGTAATTTACATAATCTTCGAAACGGAGGATCACTTACGTCTTCCATCGGCGCAAGTAATAATGGGAAATCTGGTAATATTATATTGCCAATTTTGGGCATTTATAAAATTTTTTAGCAAAATTACAATATTTAAATCAATTAATAAATCTCAACATTACTTTGAATATGACAACAAATAACCAAAATAATATAATTTTATTTATTAACTAATAATTACTTTTGCGACTAAAGCCTTTTTTAGAAATGAAACTTACTTTTAATATTGCAATTAGATTACTTAAAGAAACTTTCATTAATTTTTTAGATGATCGCGCGCTAAAATTAAGTGCTTCTTTATCTTACTACACTGTTTTTTCATTAGCTCCACTATTACTCTTAATGATTTCATTAGCTGGAATTTTTTTTGGACGTGATGCTATTCAAGGTCAAGTTTTTGGCGAAATAAATGGCCTTATTGGCAACGAAGCCGCATCTCAAATACAAGACATTATCAAAAACATGGAACTCTCTGGAAAAACATCAATAGCAGTAATAATTGGAGGAATAACTCTGATTATTGGTGCATCAAGCGTTTTTGTTGACATTCAAGATTCTATCAATTTAATTTGGAAAGTAAAAGCTAAACCCAAACGAGGTTGGCTAAAAATTTTAAAAGACCGATTACTTTCGTCCTCTTTAATTGTTGGACTTGGATTTTTGTTGATTGTTTCACTACTTGTAAATGGAGCACTATTGGCGTTGAGTGATTGGTTGAAAGATTTTTTTCCAAATGTTACGATTATATTCTTTCAAATAATCAATATTATCATAAGTTTTACAGTTATCATGACGCTTTTTGGTGTAATTTTCAAAGTACTTCCAGATGCAAAAATTGCATGGAAAGATGTAAAAACTGGTGCTTTTTTTACAGCTTGTTTGTTTATGCTTGGACGATTTTTAATTGGAATTTATATAAATTTTACTAGTACTGGTTCGGCTTATGGCGCGGCAGGTTCATTAATTATAATTTTAGTTTGGGTTTATTACACGGCGGCTATTTTGTATTTTGGTGCAGAGTTTACAAAAACTTATGCCGAATTTACAGGTGCACGAATTGAACCAGCAGATTATGCAGTTTACATTGTACAATCTGAACAAGAAAAAGATGTAGCAATACTTCCAAACACAGCAAAACCTGATGCCGAAGTTGTTTTGAACTCTAAAGAGTAGAACAATGGTGTAGGAAAATTAATCAATGTTAAGTTTAATGAAGTTGCAATAAAAATAATTTTTTGAGATATAAAAATAACTATTTTTACAAAAACTTCACAATGCTTTTTCAATTCGGATTTTACAGTTCGCTACTACTCATTTCCTTCATTCAAGGTATTATTTATAGTATTTTGTTGTTAATTAAGGCAATTAGAACCGAAAATAAATCCAATTATTGGTTGAGCCTTTTTATCTTTTTATGTAGTTTATTTATTGCACCTTGGATGTTGGGCTTTGCTGGTTGGTATGACAATCAACCTTATAGAGACATTCTATTTTACACACCATTTCAGCAATTATTTTTTCTTGGTCCGATTATCTTTTTTTATACTCAGAGTCTGTTAAATCCTTTGTTTAAACTTTCAAAAAAAGATTATTTACACTTTTTGCCCGGAATTTTATACACATTGGTTTTGTTTGGTTTTTGGGTTTATGACAAATTTATTTATCACGGTTATTATTTTTATGAAGATCAAGCCGACAAAGATTTTGATGAATGGTATCAATATTCTGGATTTATATCAATGACCATTTATTTTGGTTTAAGTTTGCGTTATTACTTTAAATACAAAAAAACAATCGTACAATTGGCAAGTAATGCTGATGATTTATTATTCAAATGGATTCGAAATTATTTATTTGCGTTTTTAAGTATGATTTTTATCCGATTGGGATTTACTCTTGCTAGTATATTTTTTCCAATTTTAGATTCTTATCAAGGAACATGGTGGTTTTTCTTGATGTTTTCAATTGTACTTTATTACATAGCAGTAACTGGCTATAGCAACGCGGTTATTTCCAAAATTGCATTCAAATTATCAGTACTTAACAACCAGCCTATTTATCTTTTATCATCCGATAATATATCCGAAGAAACTGTAATTGATATTGATCACGAAACATTTGAAGAAACAAATTCGCCTGAAATTAAGCATTGGAAATCTAAAATTGAAATCCTAATTCAAAAAGAAAAATTATACCAAAATCCTGAATTAACGCTTACTGATTTGGCAAAAAAATTAGAAACCAATGCATCTGTAATTTCTAAAACCATCAATCAAGGTTTTCAAATGAACTTTAACGA
>JANXVF010000123.1 GCA_025351785.1 Flavobacterium sp. | reverse complement strand
GAAAAGATGTATCCAAATGATATTACAAGCGAAGACCCAACTTATTGTAACTATTGCAATCCTTAATAAAGTCATTAATAAGTCGGCATTTTAGATTTTAAAATGCAATAAGAAAAATTTAGAAAACATTACATATTCCGTCTATACTGCCCGCCAACTTTGAATAATGCATTGGTAATTTGTCCTAAAGAACAAACTTTGGTTGCTTCCATTAAATGTTCAAATAGATTTTCGTTTTTAATCGCAGCATTTTGCAAAATTGCAAGATATTCAGCCACTTTTTCGGCACTTGACGAATGTAAACTAGCCAACATATCTATTTGATATTGCTTTTCAGTTTCGGTCGCACGAATAACTTCTGCTGGAATAACTGTAGGTGAACCTTTCGAACTCAAGAATGTATTAACACCAATTATCGGGAATTCGCCATTATGTTTCAAGGTTTCGTAATACAAACTTTCTTCTTGAATTTTACTTCGTTGATACATTGTTTCCATCGCACCAAGAACTCCACCACGCTCAGTTATTCTATCAAATTCTAGTAAAACAGCATTTTCAACAAGATCCGTTAACTCTTCGATTATAAAAGAACCTTGAATTGGGTTTTCGTTTTTTGCCAATCCTAATTCCTTATTTATAATCAATTGTATTGCCATTGCTCGACGTACAGATTCCTCGGTTGGAGTTGTAATTGCTTCATCATAAGCATTGGTATGCAACGAGTTACAATTGTCATAAATAGCATATAATGCTTGTAGAGTAGTTCTGATATCGTTAAAATCTATCTCCTGAGCATGAAGCGATCGTCCAGAAGTTTGAATATGATACTTTAACATCTGTGACCTTTCGTTAGCTCCATATTTATTTTTCATAGCTTTAGCCCAAATTTTTCTGGCAACTCGACCTATCACTGCATATTCAGGATCTATACCATTAGAAAAAAAGAATGATAAATTAGGTCCGAAATCATTAATATTCATACCACGGCTCAAATAATATTCTACATAAGTAAATCCATTTGATAGTGTAAAGGCTAATTGAGTTATAGGATTTGCACCTGCTTCGGCAATGTGATAGCCAGAAATAGAAACAGAATAAAAATTACGAACATTTTGTGTTATAAAATATTCTTGCACATCGCCCATCAATCGCAAAGCAAATTCAGTTGAAAAAATACATGTGTTTTGAGCCTGATCTTCTTTTAAAATATCAGCTTGCACGGTTCCTCTTACTTGAGTTAAAGTATTAATTTTTATATCGTTATAAATATTAATAGGTAAAACTTCATCACCAGTAACTCCTAATAAAAATAAACCTAAACCATTGTTACTTTCGGGTAAATCTCCGTTATATTTAGGCCGTTCAATTCCTTTTTTCTTGTAAATTTCGTTAATTTTTTCTTCTACTTCATCTTGAAGATTGTTTTCAATAATATATTTTTCACAATTTTGATCGATTGCCGCATTCATAAAATAACCCAACAACATAGGCGCGGGTCCGTTTATAGTCATAGAAACCGAAGTTAACGGATGACTTAAATCAAATCCTGAATACAATTTTTTAGCATCGTCTAAACAGCAAATAGAAACTCCAGCATTACCAATTTTGCCATAAATATCTGGGCGCAAATCGGGATCGTTTCCATATAATGTTACGCTATCAAAAGCTGTTGAAAGTCGCTTTGCAGGCAATCCTGCACTTACATAATGGAATCTTTTATTTGTTCGTTCCGGTCCGCCTTCGCCTGCAAACATTCGGCTTGGGTCTTCTCCTTCTCGTTTAAAAGGATACAAACCTGAAGCAAAAGGAAATTCTCCAGGTACATTTTCTTGTAAATTCCATTTTAAAATATCGCCCCAAGCTTGATATTTTGGTAAGGATATTTTTGGAATTTGAGAATGAGATAAACTCTCGGTATGGGTTGCGATTTTGATGTCTTTATCTCTAACCTTAAAACTATAAATTGGGTTTTTGTATTTTTCGATTTTTAAATTCCAATTAAAAATGATTTCCCAATTGTAAGGATCTAAATTCATTTTTACTCGGTCGAATTCTGCTAATAATAATTTTATGAACTCAAACTCTTTCATGGTTTTAAACCCTGAAAGAGTTAGTCCAGATTTGTCTAAAATTGGAATTTTATTAGAAACACTTTCAATAGTTTTATAAATTCCATACAGCTTTTGAGCTACTTCAACTTGAGTTTTTACAGTTTCATCATATTTTCGATTATTCTCTGCAATTTCTGATAGATAACGCGTTCTGTGAGGTGGAATTACAAAAATTTTCTCACTCATTTCACGGGTAGTTTTAAAAGTAGATATCAATTTTGTTCCTGTTTTTTCAACTACTTTATCCATCAATTTTTTATACAAAAAATTCATGCCTGGATCGTTAAATTGAGATGCAATAGTTCCTATTACGGGCATTTCATCTGGATTAATGTCCCATAAATTATGATTTCGTTGGTATTGTTTTTTAACATCTCGAAGTGCATCCAGACCGCCTCGTTTGTCAAATTTATTAACAGCAACCACATCGGCAAAATCTAACATATCAATTTTTTCTAACTGAGTTGCTGCGCCAAACTCTGGTGTCATTACATAAAGTGAAACATCAGAATGATCCATAATTTCGGTATCACTTTGCCCAATTCCGGAAGTTTCAAGAATTATTAAGTCAAACTTTGCTCCTTTTAAAACTTGAATCGCTTCGGCTACATATTTTGAAAGTGCTAAATTTGATTGTCTAGTAGCTAGTGAACGCATGTAAACTCTAGGATTATTTATAGCATTCATTCTTATTCTATCTCCAAGAAGTGCACCGCCTGTTTTTCGTTTTGAAGGATCTACAGAAATTAATCCTATAGTTTTTTCTGGAAAATCGATTAAAAATCTTCGAACTAATTCGTCGACCAATGATGATTTGCCAGAACCTCCTGTACCTGTAATTCCTAAAACCGGAATTATTGTGGTCTTATTTTTTTCGTGAATTTTATCTAATATAGGTTTTGCAACTTCAGGAAAATTCTCTGCTGCCGAAATTACTCTAGCTATAGCTCCAGGATTTTTTTCTTCGAGATGATCTATTTCTCCATTCAAAATATTGCCAACAGGATAATCAGATTTTTTTACTAAATCGTTAATCATTCCCTGCAATCCCATGGCTCGACCATCGTCTGGAGAATATATACGTGTAATTCCATAATCTTGTAAATCTGCAATTTCAGATGGCAAAATTACACCGCCGCCACCACCAAAAATTTTGATATGTCCAGCACCTTTTTCTTTTAATAAATCGTAAATATATTTAAAGTATTCGTTGTGTCCGCCTTGATAAGAAGTTAAAGCAATAGCATTTGCATCTTCCTGAATTGCAGTATTTACAACTTCATCAACGCTTCGATCATGGCCAAGATGAATAACCTCAACACCTGTAGATTGAATAATTCTTCTCATTATATTGATAGCGGCATCATGTCCGTCAAAAAGAGCTGCGGCTGTTACAATTCTTACTTTATTTACAGGATTATAAGGTTTTTGAAGTTCCATTTTAATATTATGATAATTTATAGTGCGCAATTTACGAATTTAATAATTTTTTCTAGTTATTAATTATTTTAATATTTGAGGCATTATATTTGTAGATTTAGTGTCAATAAAATAAACAAGATGTCAACAAAACTCAATTTAATAATGATGAAAAAAGTATTTTTAACAATATGTATTGCAACAATGTTTTATGGATGTGCAGAATTACAACAAGTTGCAAATCAATTTCCCCAAGTAGGAGAAATTCTAGGTAATGGTGATATTGCTTCAGGTTTAAAAGAAGCATTAAATAATGGTGTTGACAAACAAGTAGTCAAATTGACGAATGTAGATGGTTTTTATAAAAATCAACTAGTCAAAATTTTGTTGCCAGATGAATTAAAAAAAGTAGATCAAACTCTAAGAAGCGTAGGATTGAGTTCGCTTGCAGATGAAGGTCAAAAAATTATGAATAGAGCTGCAGAAGACGCGGTTAAAGAGGCAACTCCCATATTTGTAAATGCAATAAAAGAAATGAGTTTTAATGATGCTAAAAATATATTACTAGGAAACCAGAACGCAGCAACTAATTATTTGCAAAATACAACAACCACAGCTTTGTACGGAAAATTTAATCCCGTAATTAAAAATTCATTCTCAAAAGTTGGGGCTGATAAAGTTTGGACTTCTATTATTACAAAATACAATTCGATTCCATTAGTAAAAAAAGTAAATCCAGATTTGACAGATTATGTAACCACTCAAGCTTTAAATGGTGTTTTTAAAATGGTTGCAATTGAAGAAAAAAATATAAGAACAGATTTAAATTCAAGAACATCAGATTTATTAAAAAGAGTATTTGCACTTCAAGATAAAAATATACCCAAATAGTAATGTTAATTTGTATCTATTCAATCATTAATATAAGATTAACAATGACTTAACACCAAATCAATTAGAATACCAGAAATTTGTAAAATAATAAAATGGTGTTTTATTATAATTTGTTTGTTTAGTTAGAAAAAGATGTCATACTATAAAAAGTATGACATTATTTTTTTTTAAGAAAATTCATTCTTAAATTTTAAACAAAGATTTACGACCTTTATAGACATTTAAATTTATAATAAATAATGACCCTTCAAATAGAGACACCAGCATTACTGTTTTCAGCCACATCACTAATATTATTAGCATATACAAATAGGTTTTTAACAATTGCACAAATAGTTAGAAATTTGAAAAACAATTATGATGATGTAAAAACCAAAAGTATATTGTTTCAAATAAAAAATCTAAATCTTCGACTTTCTTTGATTAGATATATGCAGTTGTTTGGTGTTTTGTGTCTATTTTTATCAGTATTTGCAATGTTATTGTTATTTCTTGAACAACAAATTCTCGGTATTTATTTATTTGGTTTCAGTTTACTCAGTTTGCTAATATCGCTTGGAATTTCCTTTTGGGAAATAAGCATTTCAGTCACTGCATTGCGAATGCACTTAAGCGATTTGATAGTTTCTGATAACGAATTAAAAAGTTAATTATTTTATAATTAAAATCAGTTTGCAATCTAAACGACATTTGTAATCGTAAATTAGATGTAAATTTGAAATATTAAATTATGAAAATATGAAAAAAATAAATTCAAAAATCACCATTCTAGTAGTAAGTTTATGTTTTATACTTACATGTTGTGCTCAAAAATCAAAACAAAACAAAAAAGTAACGATAGACAATCCGAAAACTGAAAAAAGTAATCAAATGAAAAATCCTTATTATTCAAGAACAAGTACTGAAAAATTAAACATTTCAGATGCCGAATGGAAAAAAGTACTTCCAGAAGATTTGTATGCAACTGCAAGAAATGGCGATACTGAGCGAGCTTTTACAGGCAAACTTTGGGACTCAGAAACAAAAGGAACTTATTATTGTGCTGCTTGCGGTAATTTGCTTTTTAAATCGCAACAAAAATTTCAAAGCAGTTGCGGATGGCCGAGTTTTTTTGAACAAGATAATAAAAATAGTGTTGTTTACAAAGAAGATAAATCCTACGGTATGGTTAGAACCGAAGCACTTTGTGGACGTTGCAATGCCCATTTAGGACATTTGTTTGATGATGGTCCTGAACCAACACATAAAAGATATTGTATGAATTCAGTTTCATTAGAATTTGTTCCTGATGCTAAATAATTTAAATATGAAAAATATAGTATATGCATTTTTAATAATGTCAGCATTTTCTTTTGGTCAAAAAAAAGATACTAAATCAAATTTAGAAACTATAACTTTAGGTGGAGGTTGTTATTGGTGTGTAGAAGCAGTTTATGAAAATTTAATTGGAGTAAAATCAGTTGTTTCAGGTTTTTCTGGTGGTACTGTTTCAAATCCTAGTTATGAAGAAGTTTGTACTGGCACAACTGGTGCGGCAGAATCTGTACAAATTACTTTTGATAAAACAATTACTAATTTAGACGAGATTTTAAAAGTATTTTTTACAGTTCACGATCCAACAACTCTAAACAGACAAGGAGCTGACGAAGGGACACAATATCGATCTGTTATTTTTTATAAAAATGAAGAACAAAAAAATACGGCTATCACACTAATTAATGCACTACAAAAAGCAAAAGTATATAAAAGCAAAATTGTTACTGCAGTAGAGCCGTTTTCAAAATTTTATAAAGCTCCCGATTATCATCAGAATTATTATCAAAATAATAAGGACAAACAATATTGTCAAATGGTTATACAACCTAAAATTGAAAAATTTGAAAAGGTTTTTAAAAACCGATTGAAAAAGAATTAATACAGTAGAAAATCGTTAAAGAAATTTAGCGATTTTTTTATTTTAAAACATTCAAAGCAATTTTCAAAGCACATTTTTCCCCATCAATTGCAGCCGAAATAATTCCTCCTGCATAACCAGCTCCTTCGCCACAAGGATACAATCCTTTTATTTGAAGGTGTTCTAAAGTTTCATTATTTCTTGATATTCTTACCGGAGATGATGTTCTGCTTTCTGGTGCATGAAGTATTGCATCGTTTGTCAAATAACCTTTCATCGATTTACCAAATTCTTTAAATCCATCACGGAGTATTTGGGATAAAAATTCAGGGAAAACTTGACCCATTTCTACCGAGGTTGTCCCAGGAACATAAGATGTTTTGGGAATATTTGATGATATTATTTTTTGAGTAAAATCGATCATTCGTTGTGCAGGAACTTTTTGGGTTTGACCTGCTAAATTCCATGATTTTTGTTCAATCGATTTTTGAAATTCTAATCCAGCCAAGGCACCAAATTTTTCATAAGGTTTGAAATCTTCGAGTTTTAGTTCGACTACTATTCCTGAGTTTGCTGTAGCTTGATCTCTTTTACTTGGAGACCAACCATTTGTTACAACTTCGCCAAAACTTGTAGCACATGGAGCAATTACACCACCCGGACACATGCAAAACGAATACATCCCACGACCATTTACTTGCTTTACAATACTATAAGGTGAAGGTGGTAAAATTGATCCTCGATAATCGCAATTGTATTGAATTTTATCTATAAGTTGTTGCGAATGTTCAGCCCGAACCCCAATAGCAAAAGGTTTTGCTTCAATAAAAATTTTCTTTCTATCTAGCAATTCATAAATATCTCTTGCTGAATGTCCTGTGGCTAAAATTAATTTATTAGATAAAACTTTATCTCCATTTTGAATAATAACTCCGTTAATTTCGTTGCTTTTTATAATAAAATCTACAACTCGAGTTTCAAAATGAATAATACCACCATATTCAATTATTTTTTCTCTAATATCTTGAATAATTTGAGGTAATTTATTTGTTCCAATGTGAGGATGTGCCTCTATCAAAATATCTGGAGTTGCTCCAAAAGCTACCAATAATTTTAAAATTCGATCAACGTCGCCTCTTTTTTTTGAACGCGTATACAATTTCCCGTCAGAATATGTTCCTGCTCCACCCTCTCCAAAACAGTAATTAGAATCTTCGTTTACAATATGGTCTACATTTATTGCTTTTAAATCGCGTCTTCTTCCACGCACATCTTTTCCTCTTTCTAAAATAATTGGTTTTAAACCCAATTCTATTAATTGTAATGCAGCGAAGAGTCCTGCTGGTCCTGCTCCTACTATAATAACTTCTTGCGAATTGCTAACATTTTTGTACTCTGGAAGTTCAATTTTTTCTGCAATAAATTCTTCATCTTTAAAATAAACATTTGCTTTAATGTTAAACTTTATAGATTTTTGTCTAGCATCAATAGATCGTTTCTGGATAACAACTTTCACAATTTCTGATGCGTTAACGTGAAATAACTTTGCTACATGACTCTTTATCAAAATATCATTATGAGCAATTTCGGGTGAAACTTGAGTTTTTATTTCGCGTGGCATAAAAAAATTTTAGCAAAAATAGTGATTTGAAAATTCTTATTTTAATTTTGCAAATAACAACAAGAATTATGTCTAGAAAAATTAAGCTTATTTGGGATTTTAGAGGTCAAGTAGCAAGTAAAACAGCTCAACATCACGTAATTCATTT
>JANXVF010000103.1 GCA_025351785.1 Flavobacterium sp. | reverse complement strand
ATGAAAGAGCAAGAGAATTGCATTGGGAATCACATAGAAGACAAGATTTAATTCGTTTCGGAAAATATACAGGTGGAACATACAATTGGGCATGGAAAGGAAATGGTTCAAGTGGAATTGGAATTTCTAGCAATCTAAAATTATTCCCTATACCAGTTAATGCAATTGCCGCTAATCCAAATTTACAACAAAATCCAGGTTATTAATAATTAATAAAATAAATAAGAAAAAAAATGAAAAATATAATTTTAAAATCGTTTGTAGCTTTAGCTATAATTACAGGATTAAATTCTTGTTCAAATGAAAAAGATTTAAGTTACTCTACTCCATCTGGAAGCTTTATGATTCTTTCACCTACATCGGGGGAAAGTGTAACTTTGAACCCATCAAACCCAACTAATCCAGCTTTAGCACTAGCTTGGGAGAAAATGAGTTATGGCACACCTACTCAAGTTAATTATACTGTAGAAATTGATAAAGCAGGAGATAATTTTGATACTCCGGTAGAACTTACTACAACTTCAAATAACTACATTACAATATCTACTGCAGATTTAAATGGCAAAGGATTGTTAGCTGGTTTAACTCCATTTACACAAGGTGGTTTAGATATCAGAATTAAATCAACAGTTGGAACTACAGGTTCTGAAGTTGCTTATTCAAATATGGTAACTTATTTGGTAACTCCATACACTACAGAAGCTCCAAGATTATATGTAATTGGGAATTTCTTAAACAATAGTGGTTACGGAGCTGATTGGACAACAGCAAATACACTTCCTTATTTAGCATCTTCAGCTTATGGAAAAACTGACTTTGAAGGGTATGTAAATTTTAATCAAGCAAGTTTTGAATATAAATTTTTACCAACAAACACAAGTTTTGATGGTGATTGGGGAGATGATAGTTCATTTTCTGGTGCATTATTACAAACAGGAGATGTAAACTGTCAAGGTACTGGTGCTGGATATTATTATTTAAAAGCAAATACAGGTGTTGTTACAGCAGCAAATCCTGATGGATTAAAATATACTGCAACAAAAGTGAACTGGGGAATAATTGGAGCAGCAACTCCATCAGGTTGGGGTTCAAGCACACCTTTAACCTACAATCCAACAACAAAAAAATGGACTGGAACAGTAATTATGACAGCTGGAGAATTTAAATTTAGAGCAAACGATCAATGGACTACAAACTTAGGTGGTTCAACAGGAAATTATATGGCTTACGACGGCAGTAACTTATCAATCCCAGCTGGAGGAACTTACAACGTAGTTTTAGATTTATCAAATCCTAGAAAATATACTTACACATTAACAGCACAATAGCTAAATGTTAGATTAATTTTAAAAAGGGCTTTTCAAAGAAAGCCCTTTTTATGGTTAATAAAAAGTGTGATTATTTGAAAATTAAAATTTAGTAATAAATTGTTTTATAAATACAAAACACTATCTTAATTATTCAGTTTGCACTAATTTTATAAAAAAATTATTATGAAAAAAAATGTTTTATTTATATTTATTTGTGGTTTGTTTTCGACATTTATTTTCTCGCAAGTTACTATATCGCCAGCAACTTTTAATGTTACAGATGCCATAACAATAACAGTTTCATTCCCTACAGGAACTTGTAACACGATGGGGACTGCTCCAGCAAAAGTATATATGCACTCGGGCATAGGAGATGATACAAATGCATTTGGGTATTCGGTAGTTGGAAACTGGGCACAAGACGATAATGTTGGATTAATGACAAATAATGGTAATGGAACTTGGAGTAAAACAATAACGCCAAGCACATATTATAATTTAAATACAACCCAGCAAGCTAATGCTACAAAACTAGGAATGGTTTTTAGAAATGCAGCAGGATCTCAAACATTAAAGCTAGCACCTAGTTGCTCAGACTTTATTTTTAATGTAGGTCAATTTCAAGTTTCACTTACATCACCATTACCAAATAGTTCTACAATTATAAATTCAGGTGGTAGCATAAATATAAGTGCTTCAAACACAAACGGAAATGCAAATTATAATTTAAAAGCAAATGGAATAAGTATTAACACTGCAAATAATGTGTCAACATATAATCCTCCAACATTTACAAATATTACAAGTAATCAAAATTATGAATTAGTAATAACTCAAGGTAGTTCGGCACAATCTAAAAAATTTAATGTAATAGTAAACCCTGGAACAATCTCCCAAGCACTTCCAACTGGTTTAGAGGACGGTATTACTTATAATCCAACCGACACTTCAAAAGCGACACTTGTTTTGGATGCTCCAGGAAAGGATTTTGTATATGTGGCAGGAACTTTTAATAATTATCAGCCAGATTCAAATTATGCAATGCGCAAGGATGCAACAACGGGCAAGTTTTGGTTAGAATTAACAGGATTAACACCAAGTGTAAATTATAATTATCAATATTGGGTTGTCGATCAAACACCTACATCAGGTTCACCGACACTAGTTAAAACAGCCGATCCATATTCTACATTAGTATTATCGCCATTTGATGATCCGTATATTCCTGCTATATCATATCCAAACATACCAACTTATCCATCAGGTCAAAATCGTGAAGTTACAGTTTTGCAAACAGGTCAAACTCCATATAACTGGAGTGTAGCTACTACAAACTTTATAAAACCAAATAAAGATAATTTGGTTGTTTATGAAGTTTTAATTAGAGATTTTGATGCCAACAGAAATTTTCAAACCTTGATTGATAAAATTGATTATTTTAAAAATCTAAAAGTAAATGCAATCGAGTTGATGCCTGTAATGGAATTTGAAGGAGATGAAGGTTGGGGATATAATCCTTCGTTTCATTTAGCATTAGATAAATATTATGGTACTAAGGCAAAAATGCAAGAATTTGTTGATTTATGTCATCAAAACGGTATAGCAGTAATTCTAGATGTGGCACTTAATCACGCTTTTGGACGTAATCCTTTAGTAAGAATGTGGATGAAAGATCCAGATGGAGATGGTTGGGGTGATGCAGCATCTGATAATCCATATTTTAATGAATTTGCAAAACACAGTTATGGGGTTGGTAATGATTTTAACCATGCCCAAGCTAGAACCAAATATTACACCAAAAGAGTTATAAAACAATGGATTCAAGAATTTAAAATTGATGGACTTCGTTGGGATTTAACCAAAGGATTTACTCAAGCTTGCTCATCTGGTGATGACACTTGCACAAACTCTTACCAACAAGATAGAGTAGATATTTTAAAAGATTATGCAGATTATTGCTGGTCGTTAGATCCAAATCATATTGCCATATTTGAGCATTTAGGAGCCGACAATGAGGAGCAACAATGGGCAAATTATCGAATTAATGAAACCCCAAGCAAAGGAGTTTTGATGTGGGGAGAAATGACAACAGCATACACTCAACTCATGGAAGGCTACGCAACAAACGGTGACATTACAAGAATGGGTCATGTAAGCAGAGGATTTTCTGGAAAAAGATTAATCGGTTATCCTGAAAGCCATGACAAAGAACGTTTGATGTATAGTGCTTTAACATACGGTAATAGCGGCGGTACAAGTCCTGTGGGAGGAAATTTAAATAATTCACTTTTCAGAATGTCTGCCATAGGAGCTACAAGTATTTTAGTTCCAGGTCCAAAAATGATTTGGCATTTTGCCGATTTGGGAATGAACAAATCAATTTATGACTGTAATGATGGGACTGTAAATGATGAGACAGCAACTGTAGCTGGCGATTGCAAATTAAATACAAAACCGCAACCACAATGGGTTAATAATTGGCTTGGAGTAACAGAACGCGCTAAAATATATAACGACTGGGCTAAGATGATCGATTTGAAAAAAAACAATCCTGTATTCAACGGAAGTTATTCTATCAGCCCAAACGGAAATAACATTCGTCAGAGGGTTTATGTATATGACAATTCATTACCGGCATCTCAACTTAAAAATGTTGTTATTTTAGCAAACTTCTCGGTAGCTTCTCAAAATATTACTCCAGATTTTCCTTACACAGGAACTTGGGTAAATTTAATGGATAACACTACAATAAATGTCACAAATACTGCAACACAAATACCTGTAGAAGCTGGAGGATTTAGAGTTTATGGCAATCAAGTAGCTTTAGGAACTGAAAATGTATCGAAATTAAATTATATTTCATTAATACCAAATCCTGCTACCACAAGTTTTACATTAAATAGTGATGTGACTAAAGTAGAAATTTATTCTGTTACGGGACAATTAGTTAAAGTTTTTCAAAATGAAACAGAATCATTTCAATATTCAATTTCTGATTTAAATAATGGCATTTATTTTGTTAAAATAATTGATGCTAATGTATCTGAAAAAACTTTAAAATTAATTAAACAGTAAAATAAAAAATTTAATTTAATTCGAATTTAAGACCTTTCAGTTTGAGAGGTCTTTTTTTTCCACATATAATAACTTTGATTACTTTTACAATCAAATGAAAGTAAATAAAAATGAAAAAAAACGTTTTAAAGATTTTAAAAATCACAGGAATAACTACTCTTGTAATCTTGTTACTTCTTTTTATAATACCAATTTTATTTCCAGCAAAATTAACGGAAGAAATTAAATATTTTGCAAATCAAAAACTAAAAGGCAAACTAGAATTTAAAGATGCTAAACTCTCATTTTACAATCATTTTCCATCATTAACACTTTCATTAAGCGAATTTTCGCTTAAAGGTTCAAAACCATTTCCAAATCAAAAGTTCATTACTTCTAGAGAAATAGCATTTGGAATAAATTTGATGGATCTTATATTTAATAAAAAAGTAAACATTGATAGAATTTTCCTATCAGATGCACTTATAAACATTAAAGTTAACGAAAAAGGAATGGCAAATTATAATGTTTATAATTCCAATTCAAAATCTACAGACACAACTTCGACAGCCTTAAAATTAGACAATATTACAATAGAAAATTCACATTTAATTTATAATGACAAAGCAGCAACTGTATATATTGATGCAAAAGGGTTTGACTATGAGGGTAAAGGAGATTTAAATAAGTCGATTTTTGATATAAAAACCGAAGCAAAAATTAAAGATTTTAATTTCACATTCGGAAAAGAACAATATCTAAAAAATAAACGTGTTGATGCAAATTTAATAACACGAATAAATACCAACTCATTAGCCTTAGTTTTTAAAGAAAACAATTTGAAGGTAAACAAACTTCCAATAGATTTTATTGGAAAATTATTCTTTTTAAAAAATGGTTATGATCTAGATTTTAAAGCTGAGTCAAACAACAGCAATTTGGAAGATTTTTTTACTGCCCTACCACCAAAATTTGTAACATGGCTAGAAAAAACTAAAGTTGATGGAACTACAAGTTTACTTCTTACCTTAAAGGGAAAATATATAGTATCAGAAAATTTAAGACCCGATTTAGATTTTGGAATGAAAATTCGTAACGGTTCGATTAAATATAAAAAAGCTCCAGAAGCAGCAACAAATTTATACTTAAACATGAAGGCTAAACTCCCTTCATTAGAAAGTGAAAAATTGCAAATTGATATCGATTCGATATACTTCAATTTAGGTAAAGACTATCTAAAAGCAAATATTAAAACAGACGGCATTAGAAAACCAAAAATTGATGTAAAAATTAAATCGGCTTTAAATCTTGAACGTTTAAATCAAACTTTGGGGATTGATAATTTAGTTATAAAGGGAATATTAAATACTGATATAATTTCTAAAGGAACTTATGATAACAGTAAAAATTTATTTCCAATAACAAAAGGAAAACTTAATATTGATAACGGATTTATCAAAACGGGATATTATCCAAATCCAATTTCAAACGTAAAACTAAAGGCAACTATATTAAATACTTATGGAACATTTAATGATTTAAAAATAAGAGTTGACCCAGCTTCGTTAGAATTTGAAGGGAATCCAATTTATATAAACGCTGACCTCAAAAATTTTCTAAATATTTCCTACGATATAAAGGCAAAAGGAGAATTAAATGTTGCTAAAATTTATAAAGTGTTTTCGAGAAAAGGACTTGATTTAGAAGGTTATATAAAAGCAGATTTAAAATTAAAAGGCTCACAAGCAGATGCTGAAAAAGGAAATTATAAGAATTTGAAAAATAGTGGCACTTTAATTTTAAAAAATATTGAAACAAAATCGAACTATTTTCCGAAGCCATTTCTTATCAAAGAGGGACTTTTTACTTTTAATCAAGACAAAATGAATTTCAAAAACTTTAAAGCAAATTATGCCACTTCAGATTTTGTTATGAATGGTCAAATGCAAAATGTTATTGATTTCGTTTTATCAAAAAGAGGAGTTTTAAAAGGGAAATTTAACTTAAACTCGAATTATTTAAACGTTGATGAATTTATGTCAAAAACTAGTAGCAAAGATACTAAAGGTATAAATAAACAATCTACAGGTGTAATTTTGATTCCGCCAAATTATAATTTAAACTTACTTTATAATGCAAAAAAAATTGTTTATGGTGATTTAAAAATTGAAAATTTAATCGGAAATACTACCATCAATAAAGGAAAATTTAGTTTGCAACATTCTAGTTTAAATATAATTGGCTCTTCAATAAATATGGATGTCAATTATGCAAATAGTAATAAGAATAATGCAGATTTTGATATCAATGTAACTGCTAAAGAATTTGATATTAAAAGAGCATATAACGAAATAAAAATGTTTAAAAAAATGGTTTCTGTAGCAGAAAAAGCTGAAGGAATAATTTCTTTAGATTATAAAGTTTCGGGAAAATTAAATAATTTAATGATGCCAATTTATCCTTCGTTAGTAGGTGGTGGAGTTGTATCTGTAAAAAAAGTAAAAGTAAAAGGATTTAAAATGTTTGGTGTTGTTGGCAAAAAAACAAGTAGAGATGCCATGAGTAATCCAGATGTTTCAAAAGTTGATATTAATACAACCATAAAAAATAATATTATAAATATTGAACGTTTCAAATTTAAAGTTGCTGGTTTCCGACCTAAAATTGAAGGACAAACCAGTTTTGACGGTAGAATAAATATAAAAATGCGACTTGGATTACCTCCATTTGGAATTTTTGGAATTCCACTTCGAATAACTGGAACTACCGATAATCCTAAAATAAAAGTAGGAAGAAAATCAGAGGACTTGGAAGAAACAGAATATAAAGACACAAAACCGAAAATTGCAACTCCTTAACATATAAAA
>JANXVF010000066.1 GCA_025351785.1 Flavobacterium sp. | reverse complement strand
TATCCTTAACAGAACTTTTTTGGTCCTTTTGACTAAAGACCAAATTATTGGACTTAAAGTAAACGGACTTGTTAGTGTTGAAAGTGGTGGAAACATATTAGCCAAAGAACTTGCAAACACTATGACAGTGAAGGGCGACTTGCAAAATCCATATTCCTATATCAAATCCAAATACCTTGACAGAGTACAGGAATTAGAACTCGTTGACAAAGACATTTTGGAACAAGACAAGTCAAACTTTGTTATTCGCCGAGCCGACATAACGAATGCTTATTATGACCCAAAGAAAAAATGTGGAATGGGTTATTATCCGCATGACGGAAAAGTATATATTGTAACTAATGACGGGAAGAAAAAGGAACTTATAATTTTAGGCAACCAATCAGGGCATAAAATAGCAAGCCTCATTCTGACAAAATAAACTGCAGCTTACATTGGGTTTTATGCAAGTTGGGCATGACCAGCAAACATCAACAAATTGCAAAGCCAAGCTCTAGTTCGGGCTGGACGAATAAATCTCAACTTTAGTTCTTAAATTCAACTTTATATTTTCAATCAGCAGCGGTTACCGGCAGACGAAATGCTAATTCCCAACCTGCATAAAGCCCTGCTCGTTGCCTGCTATACTATCGGACACACCCTAAAATTCAAAGCTGACTTAAAGACAAATGAAAATTGAAAGAATAGTTATCCGCAATTACAAAAGCATTAAACACATTGACATAAAGTGTTCTTCTAAAATCAATTCTTTTATTGGGGAAAATAGCGTTGGAAAAAGCAATATTTTTGACGCAATTAATTGGTCACTCGGACCAGTATATCCTTCTTTCAATTCCACATTACCCCAAGACCATTTTATGGGGGACATTGACAATGATATTAAAATTACCCTTTGTTTTGACGATGGGAAATATTTGCAACTTGCAGAAAATTGGGAAGACCAAAACGGGAGAAAGAAATCAGGATTAAATTTATCACAAGGGTATGTTACAGACATTGACAGGCAAAAATATTGTTCTGCTTATCTTGGTGTTGACAGGTCAATAGTAGATTATTTACCTTCAAACAGATGGTCTTTGTTAGGTCGAATATTGTTAGACATAAATAAGCTTTTCAAAGAGCAAGAAGTTGTTAATGAAGAAACAGGGGAAGTTTTAAAGAAAACTGATATTTTCAAGTCCGAGCTTGAAAGAATTCGTGATGAAGTACTTTTTACTGTTGAAGACCAAAATGGTGTTCAGGTAATGAAAAAATTTATTGACATTCTACAAAAAGAAAGTGCAAAGCAACTCAATCGACCAGAAGCGGATTTTAAGATTGACTTAAATCTCTATGACCCTTGGAATTTTTTTAGGACTTTGCAATTAATCGTTCGTGAAAATGACACTAACCTTTCGTTTCAAGCGTCAAATTTAGGAATGGGTGTACAAGCTTCAATTTCAATTGCTGTATTAAAAGCTTACTCACAAGTAAAATTAAATAACAGCACACCACTTTTTATTGACGAGCCTGAACTTTTTTTGCATCCACAAGCACAAAGAAGTTTTTATAAAGTCTTATGTGAATTAGCGGAAAACGGTACACAGATATTTTATACGACACACTCGCCTAATTTTCTAAATGTTGGCAGGTTTAACGAAATATTTCTCGTTAGAAAAAATCCAATTGAAGGCACATACATAAGAAATGCAAAACCAACAGATTTTATAGCCGACTTATCAATTAGGACAGGTATCAATGCAACCGAACCTGACTTAATGCTACAATATAAGAATGCTTACGAAGAAACAGGCGACACACAAAAAGCAAACGAAGGTTTTTTTGCAACAAAAATCATTCTTGTAGAAGGACAAAGTGAATCATTAGTTTTACCTTATCTATTTGAAAAAGTGAACTTTGATTACATTTCAAAAGGTATAACAATAGTTCGTTGCGGTGACAAGAACGACATTGACAGATTTTATAGACTATATACAGAATTTGGAATTCCTTGTTATGTGATTTTTGATGGCGACTTGCAACACCAAGGCACAGCAGACGAAACTGACACCATTAACAAGAACCGCAATATCTTAAATCTTTTAGGTGTAGCTTTAGACTTCCCCGACAATGTTGCAAACGAAAAGCATCTTGGGTTTGAAAGAACTCTAAATGAAAATCTTGGATTTGCAACGGCAAAAAAAGGATTAAAACTTTTCAAACAAGTTCGACAACAAATTTTGACAGCAGAACAAGTACCAGCTTGGGTTGGAGAAATTATTATAAGAATAGAAGCGTTGCAAGATAATACGCCAACTGTTTTACAAAAGCCAGCAGAAGCAACACCCTAAAAAAGTACAGCAGGCAACATGGGGTTTTGTGCAAGTTGGGCAGACGGAATAACAATGAGCTTTTTGTAATTCTGTTCAGCTTTTGTTCGGGCAGGACGTACATCGCTGAACTTTTGTACTTATCTTCATCATCAGTTTTTCAATCAGCAGCGGTTCCGGGCGGACGGAATTCTATTTCCCAACCTGCACAAAGCCCTGTTCGTTGGTGGCAATTAATCCGCCGGTTCAAACATTTAACGCAACTTTTGTTCATCAAAAAACATAAGTTGCAACATGGAAAAAAAGTACACAAGACTCAGTTTTTATGATCGTATAGAGATTGAAAAGTTACTCAGTCACAATAAGAGCTATACAGCCA
>JANXVF010000003.1 GCA_025351785.1 Flavobacterium sp. | reverse complement strand
ATTTTTGCTGTGTCCCGTTTCTGATGTCGATGCCATTGATTTTATATTTAAGATTTATCTCTCAAAAATATTAAAAATAATGGTTGGTTTTACATTTAAATTTTTGTGCGGAATTTTGAGCAAAGGTTTCTGCCAACGTTTCGTGGCTTCAAGAAGTGGCGAACTTCGGAACTGCGTTCTTTCTGCTAAGATAGTATTTCTTGCGAAAGACAGACATGAATTTTGCACTTTTTTCGCCATTTCTTGAAACCGCTGTTAGCCGTTGTTTTTTTATTTTTCTATTATTTTATTTACGACTTCATTTAGTAGGCCTGACCAATTTCCTTGTCGTGAAAAACTGACTATTTTGTAACTTTTCACATCGTTTTTTCTAAATATAATTTCGTCCGTTATTACTTTTTTTCCTTTGTAATTTGTTTTTAATGTCAATTCATTATAAGCTGTATGTCCAAGAAAAACTATTATTTTCGGATTCAACTTGTCGATATATTCAATAGTTCGTTGTCTAAAAAAGTTTTTTAATGATTTTATATTTGGTTCAATTCCTAAATTTTTAAGTAATTCTGTTTCGTTCACTAACATTGATAAAATTTTATTTAATTCAGTCGTTGTTTTTGTTGCGATCGGGTATAAATTTGTAAAAACTATTTTTTCATGAACTTCATTTTCAATAACCTGAATTATTTTTTGTTTATCTAGTTCTTTATTTATGTAATGTTTTTCGCTCAATAATATTAGTAAATCTAACATTCTTGCAGGAAACGAGTTATTTATTTTTTTTGTGGTTTCGTGCCATTTGTAAGCATTCCACTTTTTATCTAGCATTTCGCCACGAGAATTCCCATCTTTAAACCAATCTAGTTTTAAACTTTGTAAGTTTTCTTCATTAATAATTGTTCTACGTAAATTATTTTCTTTGTATTCTTTGAACGCACCTTCTCCAGCGTTAATTCCTAAAAATAGAATATCTGGATTTTTATTTATTTTACTTTGAAAAGTTATAAAACCTTTGTAAAGTTTTTTGTATTTTGAGTTCTGTTCTAATATTTCAATAATTGGTAAATACTTCTTCTCAATGTTTTTAATATTATCAATCATATATTTTTGTTGTTTTTTGGGCAAAATAACGGCTAACGTTTCGTGGCTTTGCGAGGTTGCGAACTTCGGAACCGATTATTTTCTGTTAAAGATAATATTTCTTGCGAAACGTGAACATGAATTTACCACAAAATTCGCAATCTTGCAAAACCGCTGTTACCTGCAGTTTTTTATTTTTTGTTATAATATTTTTTTAAATCTGACATTTAATTTTGTTGAGTTTCAGTTTTGTTTAAACATTCACATTTGTCAGTCGAATAATTCCATTTCGAACCTTTATCTAAACATTTGTCGATTTCAATATATCTGTATATTTTCAGAAAAGTAAAATATGTTAAACCAATTAATAAAATTGAGAATATAATGGCTTTTGTTCTTTTCATATTTTTGGTATTTTGAAAGAATTCAATGTTAAGCAAACTATTAAAAATATGTTTGCCCAAATTAAATACGTTTCTAATTCTACACTTTTGTCTTTCTTATAAGTTAACTCTTTTGCTATATTGTTTTTATCAATTTCAGCATTTTGATTTACAGTTATTTTAAAATCAGTTTTCTTATTTGTTATTTCTTCGAGGTAAATAATTTCGTTTTCTTTATTTTTTGCAACTATCCAAAACTTTCCACTATCGTTGTCAATACAAAATTCAGAAGTTTCATTTGGGTGCAATTCTTTATTATAATTCACATAATTCCCGATTCCATTTCCATAATCGTCCCAAAATGCAATTGCATAAATTCTTAAATTTTGATTTGTTAAATTTTGTGTTTTTATGTCAATTGGAGTTGAAGCTCCGAAACAACCGCCAAATAAATAACTTAAAATCAAAGTAGAAAAACCAATAAAAATTCCAAAATAATTATGTAGTTTTAAATTGTTTTTTTTCTCCGTGGAAGAAAAGTAATTATAGAATAATAAAATGATATTCAGAAATATAGAAAAAAAAAGTATGTTCATTTTTCAGGTTTTTCGGTAAAATTGCAGGTAACGTTTCGCGGCTTCACGAAGTGGCGAACTTCGGAACCGTTTATTTTCTGCTAAAGATAAAATTTCTTGCGGAAAATAAACGTGAATTTACTACAAAATTCGCCATTTTGTGAAACCGCTGTTGTAGGCAGTTTTTTTATTCCCACCAATATTCGTATTTCCAGTTCCTGACGCCGTTATGATGCGAACAAGTTCCAGAACTAGTCGAATATGAGGAAGTTCCATCTCTGCAAGTTGCACCAATTCTT
>JANXVF010000016.1 GCA_025351785.1 Flavobacterium sp. | reverse complement strand
GCAAAACGTCGTGACATGCGACAAACACTAACTTTTACAATAGATCCAAAAGATGCAAAAGATTTTGATGATGCTTTGTCGTTTAAGATTTTAGATAACGGAAATTACGAAATTGGCATTCACATAGCTGATGTTTCGCATTATCTTCAAGAAGGAACAATTCTTGATGATGAAGCATTTAACAGAGCAACTTCGGTATATTTAGTTGATCGTGTTGTTCCAATGTTGCCCGAAGTTTTATCAAATTTTGCTTGTTCTTTGAGACCAAATGAAGAAAAATATACCTTTTCGGCAATATTTGAATTAGATAAATCTGCGAAAGTAAAAAACCAATGGTTTGGGAGAACAGTTATTGATTCTAACCAACGTTTTTCTTATGAGGAAGCTCAATATATAATTGTTAATAAAGATGGAAAAATACCAGCAGAAAAATCTTTAACTAAAGAATCCTATAAAGTTTCTGATGAAATTGTATTTGCAACTTTAAAACTCGATGAATTAGCTAAGATTATGCGAGAACAGCGCATGAATGCTGGAGCAATTTCGTTTGATAAAGTCGAAGTAAAATTCAATTTATCCGAAACAGGAAATCCTGAAAGTGTTTATTTCAAACAAAGTCGAGATTCTAATCATTTGATAGAAGAATTTATGCTTTTGGCAAATAAAAAAGTTGCAGAATATATTGGTCGTCAAAAAAAGACGTTTATTTATAGAATTCATGATGAACCAAATGAAGATAAGCTATTTGCAATGCAAGCGTTAATATCTAAATTTGGTTATAAAATTGATTTGCGCGAAAAGAAAAACATTTCTAAATCGTTAAACCAATTAATGGCAGATGTGAATGGAAAAAAAGAACAAAATCTTATAGATACATTGGCAATTAGAACAATGAGTAAAGCAAAATATTCTACAGATAATATTGGGCATTATGGTTTAGCTTTTGATTATTATAGCCATTTTACATCACCAATTCGTCGTTATCCAGATGTTATGGTGCATCGATTATTGCAATATTATTTAGATGGTGGCAAAAGTGCCAATGCAGAAGTGTATGAAGAAAAGTGCGAACATTCTAGCAATATGGAAAGTCTTGCAACAAGTGCAGAACGTGATTCTATAAAATATATGCAGATAAAGTACATGCAAGATCACAAAGACGAAGAGTTCTTGGGTGTAATATCTGGGGTTACCGAATGGGGAATTTATGTAGAAATAATATCCAACAAATGCGAAGGAATGTGCAGAATTAGAGAAATAAAAGATGATTATTATACTTTTGATGAGAAGCAATATGCACTTGTAGGAGAAATTTCTAAAAAATTATTACAATTAGGAGATGAAGTTTACGTTAAAGTAAAGAATGCAGACTTGGTTAAAAAACAATTGGATTTTACATTTTTAAGAAAGAACGAATAATTAGTAACTTGAATTATTATCCCGATTGCAGTCGAGTAAACTCCTAAAAGAAAACATCATGAAAAAAATAATTTATTATTTATTATTTATCAGTTCTTTATCCTTTTCACAAACCGAAAAAGCTGTTGGCGATTTTAATAAAGTAACTTCTTTTGACCAAATTGATGTTTTATTAATAGAGTCGAATGAAAATAAAGTAATTCTTCAAGGAAATGATTCTGAAAACGTTGAATTAATCAATAAAAATGGCGAATTAAAAATAAGAATGCCATTTTTAAAAACCTTGAGTGGCGACAATATTTCGGCAACAGTTTATTTTAAAAAAATTACAGCGATTGAGGCTAATGAAGGATCAAGAATTGCTTGTCAATCGATTATAAAATCTACAACATTTGATATAATTTCCAAAGAAGGAGCTCAAGTAATAATTAAGATTAAAACCAACAAATTAAATGCTAGAGTCGCAAACGGATCTGTAATTGATATTTCTGGAGAAGCCCAAAATCAAGAAGTTTTAGTAAATTCTGGTGGAGTATATCAGGCACAAAAGTTAATTACTTCTACTACAACAATTACAAATAATGCTGGTGGTGAAGCCAATATTTATGCAACAGATTTGGTTGATGCAAAAGTTAGAGCTGGCGGCGATATACTTATTTTTGGAAAACCAAAGCAAATAAACCAAAAAATTATTGCTGGAGGATCAATAGAAGAGGCAAAATAAATTTAGTTAACAGTTACTAGCAATTAGTTTTATATTTTTGTTTTATTTATATATTTTTAAACTAAACACTTAATTACCTTTTTACTTGATTATAAACGATATTTTATCGGCAATTCCGTGGGGAATTTTACTTTCGTTCACCATAGGACCAGTTTTTTTTGTTTTATTAGAAACAGGAATTTCTAAAGGTATTCGTGCCGCCTTAATTTTTGATTTAGGAGTAGTTTTTGCTGATGTTTTTTTTATTCTAATAGCATATTTCAGTACAAATCAGTTGCTTGAAAAATTAAAGGACGACCCAGGTTTATTTGTTTTTGGTGGAATAATAATGTTCAGCTTTGGAATTTTTTCTTTTTTAAGAGAGAAAAAAAACTTTCAAAAAAACAACGAAATAGAACTTGATGACGATAATATTCCAAAAAATAATTACATAGGATTGTTCTTTAAAGGATTTTTATTAAACTTTATAAACATAGGGGTTTTAGGATTTTGGTTGGGAATTATTATTGTTTTCGGACCAAAAATGAACATGGAAACCGATAGAATTTTTTTGTTTATAACGACCATTATCGTAACTTATTTTTTAATTGATATATTAAAAATTAATGTTGCAAAACAATTAAAATCAAAACTTACACCCTTTAATATTTATAAAATCAAACGAGTAATCAATGTGGTTTTAATGATTTTTGGAACTTTTTTATTAGTACAAGGATTTTTTCCAAAACAAAAAGACATGATTAAAGCAAAATTGATAAAAGAGTTTAAGAAGTAAAAAATTTAAACTTTATAACTTTAAACTTTATAACATTAAACTTTTTTATATATTTGCAATCCGCACAAAAGGCGTCGTGGCCGAGTGGCTAGGCTGGGCTCTGCAAAAGCTCCTACTCCGGTTCGAATCCGGACGATGCCTCTCAAACCTTCAAGGAAACTTGGAGGTTTTTTTATAATCAAATAGTTTTAATAAATTAAAACCTACCGTTTAAGCACCATTTCAATAGTAACAGCTTCAACATCGCCTCCAATAGGAGGATTTAATTTAGAAACAGCAACTTTTGCAAAAGTAACAAGAGTTTGTTCTGTCAAAATTCTATCTAAAATTCTTTTGGCAACATGTTCTAAAAGCTTAGCTCTAATTGCCATTTCCTCGACTACAATCTTGTTTAAAAGCACATAATCTACGGTGTCATGTAACGCATCTGAAATGGACGATTTTTTTAAGTCGGCTTCAATTTCTAAATCAATCCTGTAATCTGAACCTATTTTCGATTCTTCTATCAAGCAACCGTGAAACGAAAAAGTTCTAATATTTTGTAATTTAATAGTTCCCATTTGTGTAGTTTTAAATCGCAGATTTCAGTCACAGTAACAAGTTTCTTAAAGAAAACTGAAAACTGTAAACCGAAAACTGTAAACTTTTTTATCTTTGTTAAAATTACAAAATTATTATGTCAACAGAAGAAAAGTCACTGAATTTTATCGAACAAATAATAGAAGAAGATTTAAAAAACGGATTATCTCAAGATAAGCTTCGTTTTCGTTTTCCGCCTGAACCTAACGGATATTTACACGTTGGACATGCAAGTGCTATTTGTTTAAATTTTGGATTAGGAATTGATTATCAAGCACCAGTAAATTTGCGTTTCGATGATACTAATCCAGCTAAAGAAGAACAGGAATTTGTTGATGCAATAAAAAAAGATGTTGAATGGTTGGGTTTCAAATGGGCTAACGAATGTTATGCTTCTGATTATTTTCAAGATTTATTCGATTGGGCAGTTCAGTTTATAAAAGATGGAAAAGCTTATGTTGACAGTCAAACTTCGGAAGAAATGGCCATTCAAAAAGGAACGCCAACAACTCCAGGATCTGATTCTCCATACAGAAACCGTTCGGTTGAAGAGAATTTAGATTTGTTTGAACGAATGAAAAACGGTGAATTTCCTGATGGAACACACATTCTTCGTGCTAAAATAAGTATGGGCGCTAATAATATGCTAATGCGTGATCCAATTATGTATCGTATTTTACACAAACACCACCATAGAACAGGAAAC
>JANXVF010000012.1 GCA_025351785.1 Flavobacterium sp. | reverse complement strand
AAAAATTTAAAAAAAGGATTAATTTCAGTGAGGTGCAGTCGAACGGCATTCCTAAAGACGGTGAAATTAACCACTTTATGATACAAAAGTAATAAAATTATAGTTATTAGCAGTAAAAAAAATAAAGTTTTATTTTTTTTCTTGGAAAAATACTTACACTACTTACACTCCTTACATTTTGCCATTATTAACAGTATCTAACAACTACTTTTGCAACTTACACTAACTTACACTTTTAAGAACCAACATACACTAATTTATATTTAAGTTTTATTTTTAGTGTAAGTTAGTGTAAGTTAGTGTAAGTTAGTTTTTTAAAAATAATGCTTGTTAAGTATTGTTTTTATTGATTTAATGTAAGGAGTGTAAGGAGTGTAAGTAGTTTTAGAACATTTTAAATTTATTGTAATTAGTCAATATTATCTTTATATTTTACTGCATATTTTGTAGTGGTTGAACTTCTTATTTTTCTGTACTTTAAACTGGTTAATGCTTTACCAATAGTAACATTATTTAGTTTTACATTTCTTGCAAAGTCAGATAAATATTGTTGTATTTCTGTACTTGTTAAGATTTTTGTTTCTTCTGATGTAGTCGGAATTTCTAAAAATCTACATATCAAATCTTTTTCGGGCGACTGCATTTGAAATTTTGCATTTCTCAATTCGTTTATATTAATATCTGTTGGAGTAAGAGTTTCGTCAAAATCCTTATCTTTTAACAAATAAAATGCTTGAGACCATAAATTATTAATATCAAAATCAGTTTTATAACTAAAATCAATTTTATCAGCAACAAAACATAACCATCTAACAGAACCAGTTTCATCATGTAAAAAATTAGTCAAGTTTGTAGAGCCAATAAAGTTGGCTACACGCCTCACAACTATTTCTTTTTTATCATAAGGAAACCTAACTTTTATTTTTTCAGCAGTAAAAAGAGATTTTAAAGTATTAATTTCCTGCCTAGATAATGATGCTAATTCATCAAGATTTATTAAAAAATTCTGTGACAATGCTATTTTTGAGTCTTTTTCATCTTTAGGTAAATCGTCTTTTATATAATTTGACAATATTGGAGGACATAAAAATCTTATCCAGGTTGTTTTACCGATGTTTTGACCTTTACCTTCATCTGAAATTACAAACGCTTGTTTATTAAAATAATCATCTCTTATTGCACATCTCACCGAACGAACACACCATTTTTTAAAATGATAATTGTATTGTACTTTGTCTTCTTCTGCAGCTAGTTTTATATAGTCTGCATATTGTGATATAAAATCGGTTTTTTTGTCCCATTCTGGCAAATTTTCAAAATAATTTATAAGAGGATTAAATTTTGGAACAAAATCACTTTTTAAAATTCTTTCAAGTGTGGAAGCTGGAACTTTAATACTTTTTTTTTGCATTTCAATCCAAAGAGAATTTTCATTTAATTCAGTCCATTCATTTTTATCTTTTTTACTTATTTCAAGTTCATTTGCAATAATATTATGTCTAATGCTGTAATATTCGTTTAAATAGTCTTCTGTAATGTGAATTATAGTAGTAATTTGATTTTCTTTAGTTGGCTCAGCAGCACCTTTATTTTTTACTGCTAAATCAATGATTTTTTGAAAATCTTGGGCGGTGTGTTCTTGGAAATAATCGGTAACATCATAGCCTTTGATGTTTTCATTTTTTGGTAGTATGATCGGGATTATTTGTGGATAAGATTTTATTAAATTTTGCATCCCGATCATTCCTGTTTCGTCAGCATCGAAACTAACAAATAAATTACTGCATTTTGATTGCAATAATTTAATATTTTCTTGTTTAGAATGAATTGAACCACTCCCAAAAGTAACAGAATTAAATCCTCTTGAATTTGCTACAATAGTATCTTTTTCACCCTCACAAATGATAAGATTTTCTATTTTTTCTGCTAATTGTTCCAGTCCAAAAATTTTACTACTTGGAAATGGAGGAAGTACATTTTTTTTAATTCCTATTTCGGGTTGGTTTGGAATATACAGTTTAAAATTTCCGTCTAGTTCAAAAGCAAATGAAACCGCTTCTTTTTTTGTATAAATTGGTTTTTTATCAGTCCAAAAATAATTGGATATTGAATGTACTTTGTATTTCTCTAAAAGTGCTTTATCAACTCCTAGCTTATTCCAGTATTCTAAATCTAAAGTTGTGAAATCTCTAATTGCAACGGTTAATTCTTTTGCTCCTGGTTTAATTGTTGTTTCTATAACTTCATCTTTATTTTTTGGCTGTACTTCAGTAATAGAATAGTCATTTGTTTGACTTGAAACTTTATTTTTTACTGTACTCGAGTCGGAACTTATCAAATTTTCAATATTCATTTCTTTTGCAACTATTCGTAAAACTTCGTTAAATTGAGTTTTTACATTGAGTTTCTTCAAGTCTGCAACAAACTGCCAAACATCGCCTTGTTTTGTCGAACTATTGCATTTAAAAGTACCATTAGAATATACTTTAAACGATGGTTTTTTATCGTCGCTAAATGGACTTGAAATATTGCCTTTAGGAAAATCATTTAACCCTAAAAATTTTGTATAAATATCATTGCAAGTTGTATGCTTTAATATTATATCTTTGTTAAGTGAATTGGAGTTCATACCTTAAAATTTTATAAAACCATTGCAGTATTTATGCAATGGTTTTTTTGTTAAAAATGCTTTTTTTAATAATTGCAATTTAATTGCAATTGGATTGCAATTGGATTGCAATTTAATTGCAATTATTATTTTCCTTTGTTTATTGAGGTTTAGCCACACTTTAAACAATATCTTATACAATTGCAATTGTATTAATTCAAAATTGCAATTAAATTGCAATCCAATTGCAATTGTTATTTTATTGTGCAAATTATTTTTACAATTTTAGAAAATAGCCTTATATCTCTTTTTTCAATAGCTTCTGTTGTAATAAGTTTTACTTTTCTTTTCTTATTTTTCATTGTGTAATATTTTAATTAATGAATATTGAATTTTTAAACGATTAATTTTTTTAAAGTATTTCCTTATTTTTTTTACTTTGTAAGTAACATCATTTCTTAAATCATTATCGTTTGAAATTTCGCTTTGTAAAAAATATCGTAGTGATTGTTTAAATATTTTCTTTAAATCTTTTGAATCATTAAATATTTTAGAAATCATTATTTCATCATAAAAAGCAAAATGAAATTCAGGATTTTCATTTGTTTTTTTAATGATTTCTAACTTTTGAATGTAGTTTAAAGCATTTGTGAAAAAATCAAAAATTGCACCTCGATTTGAAGTGTCATTAAGTTCAAAGTAGTCTGAACATATCCAACCCAATAAAAGATTGTCAATACAAGGTTTTAGTTCCTTGTGTCCAAATTGTTCTAATAAGTTTTGTGTTGCAATGTTAAATTGCTCTTGCAGTTGCTGTGCAGTTCCCACGCCTTGCGCTTCCTTGCTGTTTTGACTTTCGTTTTGCATTTGAAAATTGATTAAATAAAAATTTAAAAAAAGGGTAATCACCGCAAAACGTATTGTTAAAAACAAAAGTCTGTCGGACTTGCACCGATATGTTACCCCAATAAGTTGGTTTGGAAATGAAAAGAAGATTTTTCATTGACTTTTGATTAATTTTTAAAACGTTTTGCATGACAAATGTATAAATTAATTTGAATTAAAAAACTTTAACTCGAAAATTTATTCATTTGTTGCAATGCTTGTAAAATTTCATCTTTTTTGTAGCGCACTTTGTTACCGATGCGATAAGCTGGAAGAATGTCTTTTTTTGTCCAGTCCCAAATTGTAACAAGTGAAACTTGCAATAAATCGGCTGTTTCTTGTCTTGTAAGTAGTTTGTCTTTGTCAGGATTTTGCAAAGTTTCTGCATATCCTTTAAGTGCGTTGGTAACGTCTTTTACAATTTCGTTTTTAAAATCGTTGGCGTTTGTGTTTTCGAGTTGTAGAATTTCTTTGCTCATAATAATTTGTATTAATTATTATGCAAGATTAACCGAATTTAATAGTTAGGGGTACTCCTGACAATTCTCTCACTTAATTTTATTGTAAAATTCTAATGTAAATTTTGAATGTTTATGTGATGTATATCTAAGTCCGTCTTCTTTGCTGTTATCCTGTAAAACCCTAATATTTCCAGCAATGCCTCTAATATCTGTTTTTGATATTAAAGCTGAAATTAATTTTGCTTGTTGATTTGGATTTAAGCATTTTATTTTTTCTAAACTAAAGAATCCTAATTCATTGAATAAAGCAATGATTTTAGGCAAACTAAAACTGTCATTATCTATATTCTCATCGTGAAAATCTTCTTGATTTTCAAAATTATCAGCATCATCATTTTTTGGGTGTAATTTATTTTGCAATTCTTTAAAAATAGTTGAGTTTTCAAGTCCAGTATTTCGGTATTCTTTAATTTCAAATTTTTCAAAATCATTCAATTTATACATCATTTCAAATAGAATAAAATTATTCGATATTAATCTTGAAATTTCAT
>JANXVF010000170.1 GCA_025351785.1 Flavobacterium sp. | reverse complement strand
AGTACAAAACAAACTTTAAATTAAGCCCAAAAACCCCAATTTCTTAAAACCGCTGTTGTAGGCTGGCTATTGTTTAACAGTAACATACATTGCCAATGTTAAACCACTCTTTGAGTACCATATTCCTAAACTTGATGAGCGAGTTATTGATTCTCCAAATAATTGTCCGCTATACCTAAATGGTTCATCTTCATCCAATTTTTTCGGTAAATATTCTATAGTTATGAAAATAGAATTATTATATTTTAAATTAAAATTTTGTAAGTCAAATTTATTCCATCCATTTTCTACTTTCTTTTTTAAGATTATGTTTTCCGTGTTAATCTTTTCATTTGGCAAATCATTTTTTATGTTATAAATATTAATTCTAAAGCTTGCGGTATCAGTTTTTACATTGAATAAATTAATATTAACATCTAATAATATTGATGTCTTTTTAAGTTTTATTTTTTTTGCGAACTCTTGAATGTCATTGTTTTTATCATTATTTGCTCTTACATAACCAGCAACCATTGAACTATATGACTTTGTTCCAATTTTTAATTCAGTTGCTTTAGTTGAAATTATTAAAACTTCTTCTAATACAGTTGTTTTCTCTTTTAGAATAATCTCTTGGAATTTTAACTTTATTAACTCTTCAATCTTTAACGTTTTTTCTTCAAAGCCTATATATGAAAAAGTTAATAATTCATTTATCCTTGTATTGTGAATAGTTATTGAAAATTTTCCTTTCTCGTCTGAAATAGTACCAATATTTTTGTTCTTAATTCCAATATTTACGTACTGCAAAGGAATATTTGTTTCAGATTTCACAATTCCATTTATTGTAGTTTGACAAAAAGTAAAGTTTAAAAATAAGAAACAAATTGCTAAAAACATTTTTTTCATAATAATATTTAATATGGATTTTTTCTGGTTAGCTTGCCTACAACGTCTCGCGGCTTTGCGAGGTTGCGAACTTCGGAACCGATTATTTTCTGTTAAAGATAATATTTCTTGCGAAACGTGAACGTGAATTTACCGAAAAAATCGCAATCTCGCAAAACCGCTGTTATGGGCAGGTTTTCTTTCCACTACAATTTTGTAACTTCAAAATTTCCCGCACTTTTGTATGATTTTGCTTGAGAATTAAAACCTAATCTTTCAATTTCTTTTTCTATGTCTTTTGCGTCTGGTGTTGGTATAGTTGAAGAATTGACTTGGAACTCATAACCTTTAGACATATTTCCGTAATTACCTTTTGCTTTTAATTTGTAAACTGCCATATTATAATTCTATTATTTAATGTTTATTTCTCTATTTGTGAAATTACAAATTTCTTTTGCGATTTCTTTCAACAAGTCATCAGAAACATTTGTGCTTAATTGTCTTGTATGAATTACTAATTTTGTTTTGTCATTATTAAAATGTGTCCAAAATAATTGTTTTCCATTTCCAAATTGCTTGTAAAAAGTTACTTTGAAAATTTCTTCTATTTCTTTACCACTTATATAATTGCTACAAGCTAAAATTATTATTGGAAAATTTTGAAAGAACTCACTTTCTTTAAAAAATGTTTTCTGTTTGGAATTCCACTTTTGTTTGCATCTTTTGTGAATTTTGCTGGTGAATTATTCATTTCAGTTAGAAAGAAATTATTGTGAAAATCAATTTCTTTTTCTTTTACAGAAGATAAATCATTTAAAAATATTAGGTCGTGAAGTTTTTGATATTTGCTCCAAGTTTGTCCTTCTTTCAGTTCTTTTGGATGTAAACTTTTGAATGGAAACAATGGATTTATTGTTAATGGAGAATCTTTTCCGCCAACCCAATTCGGTATTGAGTCAATTTCAATTTCATTGTTAATGTTTAATTGCCATTTTATAGCGTTTTCTTGAAAATCTTGCAAAGATTCTTTTTGAAATAATACATATAGTTCATCACGATTTGCTTTGTTTTCTATGTCTGTTGCTGTTTCTTTACCAACAATTAAAATTTTACTATTTGGATTTCCTGTTCCAATATAAGTTCCATTTTCTTTGCATTCTTTAACACAATTTTCAAATATTTTTTGGTATTTCATAATTCAGTTTTATGTCTATTTTTTACGTTTCGCGAGCAACTTGCCCATAACGTCTCGCGGCTTTAAGAAGTGGCGATGAACCAAGACCAAGCCTTCACAAATATAAACAAAACTTTAAATTAAAAACCTTTCTGATTTCAGATAAATCCCGTGCTTCGCCATTTCTTGAAACCGCTGTTACAAGCAGTTTTTATTGA
>JANXVF010000150.1 GCA_025351785.1 Flavobacterium sp. | reverse complement strand
TAACACAACGCGTTTCTTTAAATCCAACGTATGATTATGAAAAAAAGAAACACGAATATGTTGCTAACCAAACAATTATTATTTTATTAAAAGATTTATCAAAATATGATGAACTTATGGAAGGCATTATTGATGCTGGTGGTAACCGAATTGATAATGTAGAATTCAAATCGTCAAAATTAGTTCAATATCAATCAGATGCTAGAAAGGCTGCAATGCTAGATGCAAAAAAGAAAGCCGAAGATTATGTTTCAGTTATAGGTCAAAAAATTGGTAAAGCATTATTGATAAACGATAATTCTCAGACTTATTATCCGCAACCTATGTTTAAAAATCTTTCCATGACGGCAATGGCTGAAGATATTGCATCACCCAAACAAACTTTAGCCATTGGAGATATTGATATTACAGCAAATGTTACGGTAAGTTTTATATTGGAGTAAAACTCAATTTATAACAATTTTAATCCTCTCAAAATTAAAAACTTGAGGGGATTTTTTAAATAATTCATTTACAACAATTGTATTACAAAAAAAGTCCGGCAAATAACCGAACTTTTTTTGAGTGGGGAGAGCAGGATTCGAACCTGCGAAGTTCACACAGCAGATTTACAGTCTGCCCTCGTTGGCCGCTTGAGTATCTCCCCAGTAATATGCAAATATAATAACTGTTTTAAAGTTTACAAATAATATCTGTATTAATTTATTTGGGAGTTAGAAGTATTTCTGGAATGATCAACAAAAAAAAATCTCCCTTTAAGGAGATTTTTTTATAAATTAAATTAAGTTTTATTTCAGAAGTTCTAAAATTTTAAGTTTTAAATTATCACCTCTTAAATTTTTAGCGACAATTTTTCCAGAGGAATCTAAAATAAATGTTGATGGAATTTCTTCTACTTGGTACAATTTTGCAATTGGATCTTGCCAACCCTTTAAATTTGAAACCTGATTCCAGGTAATTTTATCTTTTTCAATAGCATGTTTCCATTTAATTACGTTATCATCTAATGAAACACCAATTATATTTAATCCTTTTGAATGTAACTCATTATATATTTTAACAACATTAGGATTTTCTTGTCTACATGGTCCACACCAAGATGCCCAAAAATCAATTATAGTCACTTTACCTAAAGATTGTTTCAATGAAATTAATTTTCCATCTGGCGATTTAGCTTCAAATGCTGGAGCTATTTCACCTATTGCTCTTCATTTTTGCTCAGGTGCTGCTGGTGCTGAAACAGTTGGTGCTGGTGGAGCAGTTGGTACAGGAGCATTTATTTTTGCTAATTTATCTTTTATCGATTTACCAGGTTTTGTATTTTTTAATTCAGTGTCTAAGCCTTCATAAATCTTTTTAATTTTTTCTATTTCTGGTTTTGGCATGCTAAACATTCCGTCAACAACAAGAACTGACAAAAACGATTTTGGGTGTGTCGAGGCATATTCGGTAAAAAAAGTAGTGCTTTCTTTCTGAATTTCAGTATATTCTCTCATCAATCTATTGATAACTGCTGTGTCTTTAACCTTTTGAGCCTCATTCATAGCTGCCATGTTTTTAGTTTGAAATTCCATTTGCTTCTTTTGAAGTGTTTTTTGAATTTTTTCACTATTTTTTTTGAATGATGCAAACTCATCATTATTATAGGTTCCAGAAATTGTAGTTTTGTTAATACTGTCTTTGTTTACAACTACCTTTATCTCACCACTTTCTAGAATAAAACCTACGTTAGATCCTTTTTTTCCAATTTGCAAAACATTAAAAGCTGGTTCAGTAACTTTTCCTTTCAATTCAAATTTTCCACTTTTAACTTTAGCAGAATCTAATCCTATTAGAATTCCAGTTGTTGGATCTTGTTTTTGAAGAACAATCATTTTTCCATCTTCAATACCAGTAGCAGTTCCTGAAATTAAAAATTCATTTTTCCCTACTTTATTACATGATATTAATGCAATAGCAATTGTTGCTAATAAAACTAATTTTTTCATTTTTTTGATTTAAATTTTTGCAAAAGTATTTAAAAAATATCAATCTGTATAATTTTTAAGATATGTTTTGCATAATCATGGTATATTGCTTTTTATTTTATAAGATCAATAATTTTATTTAGTTCAATACTACTATTTCTAAATTAAAAAACTATACATATTGAGGGTTCATCTTAATTTTAACTTATATTTGTTTACATAAAAATAAAGTATTTGTGGTTTCAGAGAATAAATTAAAAATTTTAAACGATCCTATTTATGGTTTTATAACCATACCAAATTCACTAATTTACGATTTAATTCAACATCCTTACTTTCAACGCTTGCGCAGAATATCGCAAATGGGATTGTCATCGCTAGTATATCCTGGCGCAAATCATACACGATTTCATCATGCTATCGGTTGTATGCATTTAATGCAAAAAGCAGTTCAAACATTAATTTTTAAAGGAGTTTTAATTTCTGAAGATGAAGAAAATGCACTTTACATAGCAATCTTATTGCATGATATAGGTCATGGTCCGTTTTCGCATGCGTTAGAAAATAGTATTGTAAACGAAGTGCATCATGAGGAAATTTCGTTATTATTTATGAGTGATTTAAATGAAAAATTTGGCGGGCAACTATCACTCGCAATCATGATTTTTAAAGGAAATTATCATCGCAAATTTATGTTACAACTTATATCGAGCCAATTAGATATGGATAGAATGGATTATCTAAAAAGAGATAGTTTTTATAGTGGTGTGGCTGAAGGAAATATTAATAGTGATAGATTAATTCAGATGATGAATGTTCAAGATGATGTTTTGGTAATGGAGGAAAAAGGGATTTACTCTATCGAAAAATTCTTGATGGCACGTCGATTAATGTATTGGCAAGCCTATTTGCATAAAACCTCTGTGGTTGCAGAAATGACATTGACAAAAATTTTAAAGCGTGCAAAGGAACTTTCGCAAAAAGGAATTTCATTAGAATGTAGCCAACCGTTAAAGTTTTTTTTGAATAATAAAATTACTTTTGTAGACTTTGATAAAAAGATTTTAGAAATTTTTGCTCAACTTGACGATTTCGATGTTATGAGTGCCATAAAAAATTGGCAGTTTAATGATGATTTTGTTTTAAGCTCATTATCAAAAATGATAATAAATAGAGAATTATTAAAAATTAAAATGGTGGACGAAAAACCAACTTTAGATGAAGTTAATTTATTAAAAAATAAATTAGCATCAATTTACTCAATTTCAAATAAAGAAGCAGGTTATTTTGTTTTTAAAGGAAGATTGAAAAATCAGGCTTACGACAAACAATCAGAACCCATTAGTATCCTTAAAAAAGATAAAACTGTCGAGGATATTGTAGACTCGTCAGATCAACTTCAATTGAAAGCATTATCAAAATCGGTAGTGAAATATTATATGTGTTTTCCAAAAGTCTTACTAGAAACTTATCTATTAAATTAAATTTTATATTTTTGCCTAGATGAAATTTACAGCACAACAAATAGCAGATATACTTGAAGGAGACGTAGTAGGAAATCCTAACGCAACTGTTACTAAACTTTCTAAGATAGAAGAAGGAACTACTGGCTCGCTTACATTTTTGTCTAATCCAAAATATCAAAATTTTGCCTCTACAACCGATGCTACTATAATTATTGTAAATAAAAATTTTGAATCTGATCAAGAAATAAAAGCAACTTTAATAAAAGTAGAAGATGCTTACAAAGCCTTTTCAAAGCTTTTAGAATATTACAATCAGGTAAAACTAATGAAATCTGGTATTGAACAGCCTTCAATTATTTCTGATGATGTTACTTATGGCGAGAATTTATATCTTGGGAGCTTCTCATATGTTGGTAAAAATGTAACTATTGGTAATAATGTAAAAATTTATCCCAATTCTTTTATTGGAGATAATGTAACAATTGGTGATAATTGTGTTTTCTTTGCTGGGGTTAAAATTTATTCGGAAACCGAAATTGGTTCAAATTGCATACTTCATTCGGGAGCTATAATTGGATCAGATGGTTTTGGTTATGCACCCTTAGAAGACGGAACATATAGCAAGATTCCCCAAATTGGCAATGTAATAATTGAAGATGATGTAGAAATTGGTGCTTGCACAACTATTGATAGAGCGACATTAGGATCAACAATAATTAGAAAAGGGGTAAAGCTTGACAATCAAATTCAAATTGCACATAATGTAGAAATAGGTGAGAACACCGTTATTGCGTCTCAAACAGGAATTGCAGGATCATCAAAAGTCGGAAAAAACTGTATGATAGGTGGTCAAGTTGGGATAATAGGTCATTTAACAATTGGAAATAATGTAAAAATTCAGGCGCAGTCTGGTATTGCAAAAAATTTAAAAGATGGTGAAACGGTTCAAGGAACACCAGCTTTCAATTATTCAGACTTTGCAAAATCATATGTGCATTTTAGAAATTTACCTAAAATAGTATCAGAGATAGAAGATATAAAAAAAATACCAATCAATAAAAAATAAAGATCAAACTATGGTTAAACAAAAAACCATCAAACAAGAAATTTCACTTACTGGAGTAGGTTTGCACACTGGTAAAGAAGTGAAAATGACTTTTAAGCCAGCACCAATAAATAACGGATTTACTTTTGTGAGAATCGATCTTGAAGGAAGTCCAATTATTGAAGCCGATGCCAATTATGTTGTAAATACTCAAAGAGGTACTAATCTTGAAAAATTAGGTGTGAAAATTCAAACATCAGAACACGTTTTGGCTGCGTTTGTAGGATGTGATGTAGATAATGTAATAATTGAATTAAACGAATCAGAGCCACCAATTATGGATGGTTCTTCAAAATATTTTGTTGAAGCTATAGAAAAAGCAGGAGTTGTAGAGCAAGATGCAGAACGTAAATACTATGTTGTAAAAGAAATAATTTCGTTTGTAGATGAATCAACAGGTAGCGAAATTTTAGTAATGCCTTCAGATGATTACCAGATAACTGCTATGGTAGATTTTGGCACAAAAGTTTTGGGAACTCAAAATGCAACCCTAAAAAGTATTCACGATTTTAAGACTGAAATTGCAAATGCAAGAACATTTAGTTTTCTGCATGAGCTTGAAACACTATTAGATAATGGATTAATAAAAGGTGGCGATTTAAATAATGCCATAGTTTATGTTGATAAAGAAATTTCACCATCTACAATGGAAAACTTGAAGGTGGCTTTTGGAAAAGATAAAATCTCAGTAAAACCTAACGGAATATTAGATAATCTAACACTGCATTATCCTAATGAAGCTGCAAGACATAAATTGCTAGATGTACTTGGTGATTTAGCATTAATAGGAACAAGGATAAAAGGAAAAGTTATAGCAAATAAACCAGGACACTTTGTAAATACACAATTTGCAAAAAAAATGTCGAAGATTATTAAAATTGAACAAAAAAATCAAATTCCGGTTTACAATTTAAATTTAGAGCCTTTGATGGATATTCATAAAATTATGAGTATTTTACCACATCGTCCGCCATTTTTATTTATCGATAGAATCATAGAAATGTCTGACAGTCATGTAGTAGGAATGAAAAATGTTACAATGAATGAGAATTTTTTTGTAGGTCATTTTCCAGAAGCACCTGTTATGCCTGGTGTAATTATTGTAGAGGCAATGGCGCAAACTGGTGGTATATTAGTTTTATGTACAGTGCCCGACCCAGAAAATTACTTAACCTATTTCATGAAAATCGATAATGTTAAGTTTAAATATAAAGTACTTCCTGGAGATACTTTAATATTTAAATGTGAATTAATTACTCCTATAAGAAGAGGAATTTGTCACATGCAAGCACATGCTTATGCAAACGGAAGGCTAGTTGCAGAAGCAGAGTTAATGGCGCAAATAGCTAAAAAGCAATAAAAATATAAAGTATGAATCAACCTTTAGCTTACGTTCACCCTGGTGCTAAAATCGCCAAAAATGTTGTAATTGAACCTTTTACAACTATTAATAATAATGTAATTATAGGCGAAGGAACCTGGATTGGTTCTAATGTAACCATAATGGAAGGGGCTCGAATTGGAAAAAATTGCAATATTTTTCCAGGTTCAGTAATTGCTGCAGTTCCACAAGATTTAAAGTTTGGAGGCGAAGATTCACTTGCAATTATAGGAGATAATACAACGGTAAGAGAGTGTGTTACTATAAACAGAGGTACAATTGCTTCAGGACAAACAAAAATTGGTAATAATTGCTTAATAATGGCTACAGCTCACATTGCTCACGATTGTCATATTGGCGATAATGCAATTATTGTAAACGGAGTTGCACTTGCAGGTCATGTTATTGTAGGTGATTATGCAATAATAGGTGGCCTAGCGGCAATTCATCAATTTATTCATATCGGGGAGCATGCAATGGTTTCTGGAGGATCGTTAGTAAGAAAAGATGTCCCACCATATACCAAAGCCGCAAAAGAACCACTATCATATGTAGGAATTAACTCTGTAGGACTTAGACGCAGAGGATATACAACTGAAAAAATAAAAGAAATTCAAGATATTTATAGAATTCTGTATCAAAAAAATTACAACACCACACAAGCTTTAGGAATAATTGAAGCAGAAATGGAAGCAACTCCAGAGCGTGACGAAATAATTCAATTTATCAGAAACTCATCTCGTGGAGTAATGAAAGGTTATTCGGGAGGTTATTAAATTACAGTTATTAGTCTTAAATATGAAATAGTTATAATACATAGAAATTAGTATTAAATGTTAACTATAAATATATTTTAAAAACCAAAAATAATCAATAAAAAAATAAAATTAACCGCAATATTTAAGTTTAAAACCTAATTTCTATTGCACAAAGCAAAATAAAAAAATGGCATCTACATCAGATATTAGAAACGGATTATGCATTAAGTATAATCATGATATTTTTAAAATAATTGAATTTCTTCATGTTAAACCAGGCAAAGGTCCAGCTTTTGTGAGAACAAAAATGAAAAGTTTGACCAACGGAAAAGTACTTGAAAACACTTTTTCTGCTGGACATAAAATTGATGAAGTTCGTGTTGAAACTCATACCTTTCAATATCTTTATGCTGAAGGAAACGATTTTCATTTTATGAATACAGAATCCTACGAACAAATTACATTAGATAAAAAAATCCTAGATGCTCCCGATTTATTAAAAGAAGGAACAAATGTTATGGTTCAAATAAATACTGAAACAGAACTACCCTTATCTGTCGACATGCCTTCGTCTGTAGTTTTAGAAGTTACTTATTCAGAGCCAGGTGTTAAAGGAAATACCTCTACAAATGCTACAAAACCAGCTACAGTCGAGACTGGTGCTACTGTAAACGTACCTCTTTTTATAAATGAAGGAGACAAAATAAAAATTGATACAGCAACATCATCCTATATGGAACGAGTTAAAGAATAATTTTAAAATTTAATAAGTTACTTTTTGTTCCAATGAAATTCTCAAAAACACATACTCTTCAAGAAATAGCTTTACTGATTAATTGTCAATTTATAGGAAATGAAAATTTTCCTGTAGAGGGAATGAACGAAATTCATGTAGTTACTGCTGGTGATATTGTATTTGTTGATCATCCTAAATATTATGAAAAAGCCTTACAGTCTGCAGCAACAATCATATTAATTAATAAGGAGGTTGATTGTCCAGAAGGAAAAGCTCTTTTAATTTCGGATGATCCGTTTCGAGATTTTAATGCTTTAACAAAACATTTTAGACCTTTTCAAGCAACAGATCAATCAATTTCTATCTCTGCTAGTATAGGTGAAGGAACTTTTATTCAACCCAATTGCTTCATTGGAAACCATGTTACTATAGGATCAAATTGTATCATACATTCAAATGTTTCTATTTATGACGGTTGTATTATTGGCGATAATGTTATTATTCAGGCAGGAACTATACTTGGTGCCGATGCTTTTTATTACAAAAAACGCCCCGATGGTTTCGACCAATTACTTTCTGGAGGTCGTGTGATTATTGAGAATAATGTAGGCATTGGTGCACTTTGCACTATAGATAAAGGAGTTACTGGCGATACAACTATTAAAGAAGGAACAAAAATTGACAATCAAGTTCACGTTGGTCATGATACCGTTATTGGAAAAAAATGTTTGATTGCAGCACAAACTGGTATTGCAGGTTGTGTTATTATTGAAGATGAAGTTACTATTTGGGGACAAGTAGGAACTACTAGTGGTATTACTATTGGATCAAAATCAGTCATTTTAGGTCAAACTGGCGTTACAAAATCTGTCGAAGGTGGAAAATCATATTTTGGAACACCAATAGAAGAATCTAGAGAAAAACTCAAACAGTTAGCAAACATCAAGCGAATTCCAGAAATTTTAAATCATATAAAGAAATGAACGCAAAAGAATTAGTTCTTGAATTTTATAAATCTGATAATTTATTAGATAAAGTGGCTGTTAGTCATTTGCTTCATCCAGAAGTTTCTGTTGATTGGAATAGTACAAAAGGTTTTATTCAAATGAATTATGATGATATTTTAAATTTGACTGATGAATTGAGTCGAGCTTATGTTAGATCTAAAGTAAGAATTAGTCATATTATTTCCGAAGATAATTTAGTTTCTGTACGCTATTCACATTTTGTAAAAACAATAGAAAATCCAAGAGAAGAAATGCTTCTAGCTAATTTTTTTGTGATTTGGGAAATTAAAGATTCAAAATTGTACAGAGGTTTTCAAATGAGCCAGTTTTCATAAATTATTTATAAAAAAATCTAAACAGCGACCATCAGTTACTGATTTCTATTCACTACTTTTGCGTCAAAACAAATAAAACTTACCAAATTTATATACTATGAGTGTTTTAGTTAATAAAAATTCAAAAATAATAGTTCAAGGTTTCACAGGAAGTGAGGGAACATTTCATGCTGAACAAATGATAGAGTATGGTACCAATGTTGTCGGGGGCGTAACTCCTGGTAAAGGTGGGTCTACTCATTTAGAAAGACCTGTTTTTAACACTGTAAAAGACGCTGTTGAAAAAGCTGGAGCCGATACATCAATTATTTTTGTTCCACCTGCTTTTGCAGCAGATGCTATAATGGAGGCGGCAGATGCAGGGATAAAAGTTATTATTTGCATCACCGAAGGAATTCCAGTGGCCGATATGATTAAAGCTAACGAATATATTAAACGTAGAGATTGTAAACTAATTGGTCCAAATTGTCCAGGAGTTATTACACCTGGAGAGGCAAAAGTAGGAATCATGCCAGGTTTTGTATTCAAGAAAGGAACTGTTGGAATTGTATCTAAATCGGGTACTTTAACTTATGAAGCTGCAGATCAGGTAGTCAAGCAAGGTTTAGGAATCACTACTGCAATTGGAATTGGTGGCGATCCCATTATTGGAACAACTACTAAACAAGCTGTAGAAATGCTTATGAATGATGTTGAAACTAAATGTATCGTTATGATTGGCGAAATTGGAGGTCAACTAGAAGCTGATGCTGCAAAATGGATTAAGTCTGATGGAAACAGGAAACCTGTAGTTGGCTTTATTGCTGGTGAAACCGCACCAAAAGGGAGAACAATGGGTCATGCAGGTGCAATAGTTGGTGGCGCAGATGATACTGCCGAGGCTAAAAAAAGAATTATGAGAGAATGTGGTATTCACGTTGTGGATTCTCCAGCAGAAATAGGTAAAAAAGTAAAAGAGGTTTTAGGATAAAATCTACATTAATATAAATTAAAAGTGTTTCAGATTTATTTGGGACACTTTTTGCTTTTTTATGGGTTTGTAATTCTTAGTATGAATTCAAAAGTATAACTTTGCAATGCAGACCGCCTTATCGCTTCATGTATTATTTTTTGAGCTTTTATTGTTTTTTAATTTAAACTTCAAGTAGCTTTGAATGTAGTGTAGCATGAAGAGGAAAGTCCGGACACCAAAGAGAAGCATAGCGGATAACATCCGTCGTCAAATTTTGAAATAAATTCAAAATTTGAAAGGACCAGTGCAACAGAAAGTATGTACAGATAATGCTGTAGTGAAACCAGGTAAACTCTATGCGGTGAAATTTCAAGTATATCGGCATTTAAGAATTTCTCGTTCGTTGTCGAAGGGTAGAAAGATTGAACTTGCGAGTAATTGTAAGTCTAGATAAATGATAAGGAGATGTTGCAATATAACAACATTTACAGAATCCGGCTTACAGGTCTGCTTTTTTTATAAAACATAGCTTTTCACTACTTATTTTGGTTTTTAAATATTTTTTAATCAATGTTAAAATCATTTATACTTAAATGTTTTAAATTCAATTTATGGGTTTATTTTTATAAAGAGTTTAAGGACATAGAAGCTATATTTGTTTAAAAATAATTTATAGTAAAAATGTTATTAAAAGTTTTATAACTAATTAAATCTAGCTTTGTGTGCTGTGTTTTTTAATTTAAATTTGCATTAACTACTAAACATACTGCAATGATTCATTTTTTTGGAAACAAAACACAAACTGTTTTTGCTGTTCAATCTCACAACGAACTTTCAGAATCAACAATATCAAAATTAAATTGGCTATTTGCTTCTGGACACAAAATTTCAAAATCCGTATTATCGGATTTTTTTGTAGGTCCGAGAGCCGCAATGATTACTCCTTGGAGCACAAATGCAGTCGAGATTACAGAAAATATGGGAATTGCAGGTATCATCCGCATTGAAGAATTTCATATTGTAAGTTCCGATTTTTCTGATTTTGATCCAATGATTTCTCAAAAATATGATGAGTTGAATCAAGATATTTATTTGAATACTATTAAACCCGAATCTATATTAGAAATAGAAAATATAACAGATTATAGCATTAAAGAAGGTTTAGCACTGAGTGATGAAGAAATTATTTATCTAGAAAATTTATCAAAAAAAATAAACAGAAAACTCACAGATTCAGAAGTTTTTGGGTTTTCCCAAGTCAATTCTGAACATTGCAGACATAAAATTTTTAACGGAACTTTTATTATTGACGGCATTGAGAAAGAAAGTTCTTTGTTTAAAATGATTAAAAAAACTGCAGCTGAAAATCCAAACGAAATAGTTTCTGCTTACAAAGATAATGTAGCTTTTATTAAAGGTCCAATTGTAGAGCAATTTGCTCCTATAAGTGCAGACAAGCCCGATTATTATAAAAAATCAACTTTTGAATCGGTGATTTCTTTAAAAGCAGAAACACATAATTTTCCGACAACAGTAGAGCCTTTTAATGGAGCAGCGACGGGATCTGGAGGCGAAATTCGAGATCGTTTGGCAGGAGGACAGGGTTCGTTACCCCTCGCTGGAACCGCAGTTTATATGACTTCCTATTCACGATTACATAATAACCGTAATTGGGAAAACGGTTTGCTAGAACGAAAATGGTTATATCAAACTCCAATTGATATTTTGATTAAAGCTTCAAACGGTGCATCTGATTTTGGAAATAAATTTGGGCAACCCTTAATTTGTGGTTCAATCTTAACATTTGAACATCAAGAGGAAATAAATTTTGAAACAAGTTCTGAGGGTCGAAAATTAGGATATGATAAAGTAATCATGCAAGCAGGAGGTATTGGCTTTGGAAAAGCTTCGCAAGCTAAAAAATTCAAACCAAATGTGGGTGATCAAATTGTAATTTTAGGAGGTGAAAACTATAGAATTGGTATGGGTGGAGCGGCAGTATCATCGTCAGATACTGGGTCATTTGGTTCTGGGATCGAACTAAATGCTATTCAACGATCAAATCCAGAGATGCAAAAACGTGTTGCAAATGCCATTCGAGGTTTGATAGAAAGTAATGAAAACCCAATAGTTTCTATTCACGATCATGGAGCTGGCGGACATTTAAATTGTCTTTCGGAGTTAGTAGAAGAAACGGGCGGATTGATAGATTTAGATAAATTACCTTTAGGAGATCCAACTTTGTCAGCCAAAGAAATTATAGGAAACGAAAGTCAAGAACGAATGGGACTCGTTATAAGTAAAGAAAATATTGATTTTTTAGAGCGAATTTCAAACAGAGAACGTTCGCCAATGTACCAAGTTGGTGAAGTTACAAATAATCATCGTTTTACGTTTCAAAGCAAATTAACTGGATTAAAACCTATGGATTTTGCTCTAGAAGATATGTTTGGGAGTTCGCCTAAAGTAGTTTTGAATGATAGCACAATAAAACGAAATTATAATGATTTAGTTTATAATCAAGATGATATACCAAATTATTTAAATCAAATTTTAAAGTTAGAAGCAGTTGCCTGCAAAGATTGGTTGACAAATAAAGTCGATAGATGTGTAGGAGGAAAGGTAGCAAAACAGCAGTGTGTTGGCCCGTTGCAGTTACCTTTAAATAATGTTGGTGTGATTGCTTTAGATTATTTAGGAAAAGAAGGAATTGCAACATCTATTGGTCATTCGCCGATTTCTGGTTTGATAAATCCAGTGGCTGGAAGCAGAAATGCTATTGGGGAAGCCTTATCAAATATAGTTTTTGCCCCTTTAAAAGAGGGTTTAAAGAGTGTTTCGTTATCTGCAAATTGGATGTGGGCCTGTAAAAATGAAGGTGAAGACGCTCGATTATATGAAGCTGTAAAGGCATGTTCTGATTTTGCTATCGAGTTAGGAATCAATATTCCAACAGGTAAAGATTCGCTTTCAATGAAACAGAAATATTCTGATGACGAAGTTATTGCGCCAGGAACTGTAATTATTTCAGCTGTAGGAAATTGTAATGATGTTACTAAAGTGATAGAACCAGTGCTACAACATGGAGGCGGTTCAATTTATTATATTAATTTATCGCAAGACGAATTTAAATTGGGTGGCAGTTCGTTTGCACAAACGCTAAATAAAATTGGAGTTGATGCTCCTACTATAAAAGATTCAAACTATTTTAAAAATATTTTTGATGTCGTTCAAAAATTAATAAAAAACAATCAAATTCTAGCTGGACACGACATAGGAAGTGGCGGATTAATTACTACTTTATTAGAAATGTGCTTTGCAAATACTAATTTAGGAGCAAAAATTAATTTTGATTCGTTGGTTGAAAATGATTTGGTAAAAATATTATTTTCAGAAAATATTGCACTAGTTCTTCAGGCAAAAAATGATTCAGAATTTGAAATAGCATTTGAAAACCATCAATTTTTTAAAATCGGAAATGTAACCAATACAGGTATTTTAGAAATTAATTCGTTAGGATTTGAAATTTCAAGTTTAAGAGACTCATGGTTTGAAACTTCGTTTTTATTAGATCAAAAACAAACAAAAAATAATAAGGCAAAAGAGCGTTTTGAAAATTATAAAAATCAAAAAATATCATATTTATTCCCAAAACAGTTTACCGGAGAGCTCTTAATTACTAATTTGTTTCAGAAACCTAAAGCAGCGGTTATTCGAGAAAAAGGAAGTAACTCTGAGCGGGAATTGGCTAATGCTATGTTTTTAGCAGGATTTGATGTAAAAGATGTCCACATGACCGATTTAATTTCGGGAAGAGAAACACTGGAAGATATTCAGTTTATTGGAGCAGTTGGCGGATTTTCTAACTCAGATGTTTTAGGTTCGGCAAAAGGATGGGCAGGAGCATTTTTGTATAATGAAAAAGCTAAAACTGCCCTTGAAAATTTCATAAAACGAGAAGATACTTTATCTGTCGGAATTTGTAATGGATGTCAGTTGTTTATGGAACTCGAATTGATTAATCCAGAACATGAAATTCACGGAAAAATGATACATAACGAATCTGGGAAACACGAAAGTATTTTTACATCGGTTACGATTCAAAAAAATAATTCGGTGATGCTAAATTCATTAGAAGGAAGTACTTTGGGCGTTTGGGTTTCTCATGGAGAAGGTAAATTTAGTTTGCCACAACAGGAAAGCAATTACAATATTGTTGCAAAATATGGTTATGAAAATTATCCTGCAAATCCTAATGGTTCTGATTTTAATACTGCAATGTTATGTGACAAAACGGGACGCCATTTAGTAATGATGCCACACATTGAGCGTTCTACCTATCCTTGGAACTGGGCATTTTATCCAAAAGATAGAGATGATGAAGTTTCTCCTTGGATCGAAGCTTTTGTGAATGCTAGAGTTTGGATTGAGAAAAGATAAAATTTCTTAGGGAAAACAAATGTGAAATTACTATATTTTTCGCC
>JANXVF010000143.1 GCA_025351785.1 Flavobacterium sp. | reverse complement strand
ATGTATTGTTGTATAATGTATTGTTGTATAATGTATTGTTGTATAATGTATTGTTGTATAATGTATTGTTGTATAATGTAATGTTGTATAATGTAATGTTGTATAATGTAATGTTGTATAATGTAATGTTGTATAATGTATATTGTAAAATATGTCTAAATGATTATAATTTCTTTTCTATTGAACTTTTAAGCTTGATAATCATATTTTGAATGTGTTGTATTTCTGCTTCAAGAAAATTAAAATCTTCTTGATTTATAAAGTTTAAATTCTTGCAAATAATTAATTGTGTTTCAAATTCAAAAGCGGAACCTAATGAAATTCCTAAAAAGTTGTTAAAATCTTTATCTGTATTTCGTCCACAACCTTCAGCAATGTTTGAAGGAATTGAAACTGCACAACGTCTTATCTGTGAAGTTAATCCATAGATTTCTTCTTTTGGGAAACTTTTGGACTTCAAATAAGTATTAGTAACCAGTTCAATTGCTTTTTGCCAAACTTTTAGTTCTTTGAAATAATTCATTTTTTTTATTGTATATTGTATTGTTGTAAAAATGTATAATTGTATTGTTGTAAAAAATGTATAATGTATATTGTATTGTTGTATGTTAATTATTTTATGTCAAAATTGTAAAAATTTTTGTTGTTGTGTTTTTCATTATCTAACAGATTTTCGTGTCCTAAATTTTCTAGAAAATTATATTGATTGCATAAACTTATTGTTGACATTTCTTTTTTGGTATTGTCTTCAAATACAATAAAATTATAGAATAATAAAAATTGTTCATCTTCATTTAATTGGTATTGAAAAATATCTGCATATTTTTGATAATCCGATTTATTTTGAATTTCATTTTCTCTTATAAATTTTAACAAGTGAAAAATATTTCTGAAATAATGAGATAAAATATTTCTATAATTATTAAAAACTAACCAAAAAATTAGCTCAATTATTTCTGCTTCTTTATTATTCAATAAATCTTTATTATTTTTAAGAAATTCAACAATTTCATTATCTATAATGTTTACTCCAAAAGTTCTTGAACTTATGGGATCATTCAAATCTTTAAAACTTTTAAATAATATTTCAAACTCGGTTCTAATAAAATATAAAACATCTGTTCCAAAAAAATCAGTTTTATTTACATATTTCGAATTCCCAAATGGAATTAAATTTTCATCTGTTTCATTTTCTTCTCTTATAGGATTTAAGTTTGTTATTTTTCTAAAATATTTAATTCAAAATCTTTTTTCAAATTGATGTGAATATTTAAAAGATTAAAAAATGTTGTTTCAAATTGTTGTTGAGCAATTATTTTTCTTTGAAGTTCAAATTCTTTTTTTTGAGAATTATAAGTTAAATAAACAAATACTAAAGTAATAGCTGTTAGTATTGTACCCAAAACACCACCGACAAAATCTCCAAAAACTCCATAAATTTGATAATATTCTGATCCTTGTGAATTTCTACAAAAAAACTCAAATTTATTATTTAAATAAACTATCGTATAATATCCAACAATCAAAATGATTATTAGAACTAAGATACTAGTAATTATTTTTTTTCTTTTCATTTAAACTTTATCTTCAAATCTACAAACTACAACAATTCATTATACTGAAATACAACAATACATTATACAACAATACATTATACAAAAAAACTAATTTCTCAACGGTTTTCCTTTCGTCAACATAAACTGAATTCTTTCCAACGTTTTTCTTTCGGTACAAAGTGATAAAAATGCTTCTCTTTCAATATCCAATAAATATTGTTCTGAGACTAAAGTTGGTTCTGATAAATCTCCTCCAGCCATTACATAAGCCAGTTTGTTTGCAATTTTTAAATCGTGTTCTGAGATATATTTTCCAGCAACCATCTGGTTTGTTCCAACTAAGAACATTCCTAACGCTTGTTTTCCTAAAACTTTCACGTCTTTTCTTTGAATAGGTTGTGTGTAACCAGCTTCTGCCAATAATAAAGCGTGTTTTTTAGCTTCGGCAATTTGTCGGTCTTTATTGACAACAACGATGTCTTTTCCTTTTTGTAAAAGTCCTGTATCAAAGGCTTCATAGGCTGATGTGGAGACTTTTGCCATGGCAATGGTCATAAAATATTCTTGTAAAACATTCAATTCAACATCATTTTTATGGAATAAATCTGAGGCACGAAGAGTCAATTCTTTTGATCCGCCACCACCAGGAATTACACCAACTCCAAATTCTACCAATCCCATGTACGTTTCTGCAGCGGCTACAACTTTATCGGCGTGTAAACTCATTTCGCATCCACCACCAAAAGTCATTCCATGTGGAGCAACAATTACTGGAATTCCTGAATAGCGAACGCGCATCATCGTGTCTTGAAACATTTTTATTGCCATGTTCAATTCGTCGTATTCTTGCTCGACAGCCATCATGAAAATCATTCCGATATTGGCTCCAACAGAGAAATTGGCGGCTTGATTACCAATAACCAATCCTTGGTATTCTTTTTCTGATAAATCGATGGCTTTGTTTATGGCAGCCAAAACATCACCACCAATAGTATTCATTTTGCTTTGAAATTCTAAATTTAAAATTCCGTCGCCCAAATCTTGAATAATTGCTCCAGAATTACTCCAAACTTTTTTAGTTTCACGAATGTTATTTAAGATGATGAAACTGTCTTGTCCAGGAACTTTCGACTGTGATTTATTTGGAATATTATAAAAATAGGTTGCGCCTTCTTTAACTTCATAAAAACTACTGTTTCCAGAAGTTAGCATTTCGGTTACCCAAGCAGCTGGTTTATAACCCTCGGATTCCATCATGGCAATAGCTTTTTCAACACCAATAGCATCCCAAATCTCAAATGGTCCATTTTCCCAACCAAAACCAGCTTTCATGGCATCGTCAATTTTATATAATTCATCTGATATTTCAGGAATTCTATTGGAAACATAAGCAAACATTGACGAGAATGATTTTCTGTAAAATTCACCTGCTTTGTCTTTTCCCTTCACCAAAACTTTAAATCTGTCAATGGGTTTATCAATAGTTTTAGTTAATTCTAATGTTGCAAATGATGCTTTTTTAACTGCTCTATATTCAAGAGTGTCTAAATCTAATGTTAAAATATCTTTATCAACTTTTTTGTAGAAACCTTGACCCGTTTTGCTTCCAAACCATTTGTTTTCCATCATTTTGGTGATGAAAGTTGGCAGTTTAAATAATTCGTGTGCTTCGTCGTTTGGGCAGTTTTCATAAATTCCGTTTGCTACGTGAACTAAAGTATCTAATCCTACAACATCAACCGTTCTAAAAGTTGCCGATTTTGGTCGCCCAATAACTGGACCAGTCAGTTTATCTACTTCTTCGATAGTTAAACCCATTTCTGTAATTAGGTGAAACAAACTCTGAATTCCGAAAATACCAATTCTGTTTCCTATAAATGCTGGAGTATCTTTGGCAACGACCGATGTTTTTCCAAGAAATTGCGAACCATAATTAGTTAAAAAATCCAATACTTCTGACGAAGTTTGTGGACCAGGAATTATTTCGAATAATTTTAAATAACGTGCTGGATTAAAGAAATGCGTTCCGCAAAAATGCTTCTGAAAATCTTCGCTTCGTCCTTCGCTCATGAATTTTATTGGAATTCCAGAAGTGTTAGAAGTTACTAAAGTTCCAGGTTTTCTAAATTTTTCGATTTGCTCAAAAACCAATTTCTTAATATCCAATCGTTCTACAACTACTTCTATAATCCAATCATAGTTAGCGATTTTCGCCATATCATCGGTAGTATTACCAGTTGTAATTCGGCTTGCAAATTTTTGGTTGTAAATAGGAGATGGGCTACTTTTTAAAGCATTAGCCAAATGCTCATTCACCAATCGATTGCGCACGATTTTGCTTTCAAGATTTAAACCTTTCTTTTCTTCGATTTCGTTTAAAGCATTCGGAACGATATCCAAAAGCAATACTTCCAATCCGATATTTGCAAAATGACACGCAATTCCCGAACCCATTATTCCCGAACCTACAACTGCCACTTTTTTGATTAATCTTTTCATTTTATTGTTGTATAATGTATTGTTGTATAATGTATTGTTGTATAATGTATAGTTGTATTATAAATTGATGTAGAATGTATTATGGTATAATGAGTAGATTTTTTTACATTATCAATATACATTTTTACAAAATACATACTTTAAAATATCTTCTTCTCTGCAATCAAATCATTAATTTTATCCGCAACTTCTATAAAATTTTGTAGTTTTTCGTCGGATATATTTTTGCGAATGGTTTCATTAAATTTCAAAACAGTTTCTTTTGATTGTGCCCTCATTTGCTTCCCAAAATCTGTTAAATAAATCAATACACCACGTCCGTCGTCAGGGTTTTTTTTTCTTATGATTAATCCTTTTTCTTCTAATGCTTTTAGAGTCCTTGTTAAACTAGTTGCCTCCATTCCCATCCTGTTACTAATTGCAGATGATGGAGTACCAACTTCTTTGTCAATACTCAAAAGTGCAAACCCTATTGCCATTGAGCCTTCAAATTTTGAAGCTTCTTCATTGTACATTCTTGAAACTGCTTGCCAGGTGGCTCTCAATATATAATCTATTGTTTTTTCTTTCATTTACTAAAGTTGTAGTTCTTCTAAATTTAAAAAATATAAAATGTAAAAGTAACATCTTTTTATTATTTAAGTATTCATCCTAAAACGATATAGTTATTTTGACAAAGATAGGAAAATTTATTATGCACGCATAGTATTTTTTTATTTTTTTGAAAAAATTTAATAAAAAATTTAAATCAGTTGAGTTTTTAAAATTAAAGATTTAAAACTATCTGCTACAAAAATATTTTAGTCATAAATTATTAATAATTATGATTGATTTGAGTTTTTTTTTATTTTAATCAAACAATTGAAGAAAGTTACAATTTTTAAATTCATTTTTTTGAGATTAATGTGTAAATAATTTGTTAATCTTTGGGTTAATTATATATTTGCACGTTTCAAAAAAAGTGAAGAAAGATATTTCAATAGATTTCATTTGCTAATCAATGAATTACTTTCGATTTGATTGTATTATAAAAAACCAATTAACAAAAAATAACTAATTTTAGTACTAATGCAGAATAAAGGACTTATTAAATTTTTCGCAATTTTATTTGCACTGGTAAGTATTTACCAACTCTCTTTTACGTTTGTTGCCAACAAGGTTCAAAAAGATGCCAAAACATTTGCTGGTGGACATCCAGATAAAGAAGTGAAATATTTAGATTCTATAAGCAAAGAGAAAGTTTTTAATATGGGTTTTACAGATTACACATATGGTGAAGTAAGTAAAAAACAAATAAACAAAGGGCTTGATCTTGAAGGAGGAATAAATGTAATTCTTCAAATTTCTGTAAAAGATGTGTTAGCTGGTCTTGCAAATCATTCTAAAAATCCAGTTTTTAATAAAGCTTTACTAGACGCAACTAAGAATCAGAGAGGAAATCAAACCTATTTAGATGCATTTTTTGAGGCATTTGAAGCTGACGCTGCTGGAACTCAAACCAAGCTTTCTTCGCCAGATGTATTTGCCAACAGAAGTCTGCACGATGCTGGAATAGATTTTAATACAGCTGATACTGATGTAAAAAAAATAATAAAAAAGAAAGTAAACGAATCTGTTGAAAGTGCTTTTGGAGTTTTAAATAAGCGTATAGATAAGTTTGGTGTATCACAACCAAACATCCAAAAAATTGGAGAATCGGGTAGAATTCTTGTTGAATTACCTGGAGCGAAAGACGTTGATAGAATTAAAAAATTATTGTCTAGCACGGCTCAATTAGAATTTTGGGAAACATACAAAATCGAGGAAATAGGTCCTTTTTTGGTTGCGGCAAATAACGCATTGAAAATTACTGAAAAAAATGTTGCTTCCAATGGAGCAGTCAAACCAAAGGATACATTAAGTAATTTATTGACTGACAAGAAAAAAGACTCAGTAGCTAGTAAAAAGGGTGATAATCCATTTTTTGATAAATTTGTGAGTCAAGGTGGAGGTCCTGTTTTAGGAATTGTTTCGGTCAATGATACTGCAAAAGTTAATTCATATTTAAAAAGAGCAGATATTAGAGTTTTGATTCCTGCAGATAAACGTTTTGTAAAATTTGTTTGGGGTAAACCGAATATTACTAAGGACGAAAAAACAAAAAAAGATGTCGAAACATTTGATTTGTATGCTTTAAAAGGAAATAAAGATAATGTAGCTCCGCTAAGTGGAGGTGTTATAACTGATGCTAGTGACACTTTTGATCAATCAGGCAAACCAGCAGTTTCTATGCAAATGAATGGGCAAGGAGCTAAAGTTTGGGAGGAGATGACAGGAAGGGCTTCAACCCAAAAAAGTTTTATAGCAATTGCCCTTGATGATGTTGTATACTCTGCACCTGGAGTTTCAAATGGAGCAATTTCAGGAGGCAGATCAGAAATATCAGGAAGTTTTGACATAACAGAAACAAAAGATTTAGCAAATGTATTACGTGCTGGAAAGTTACCAGCAAAAGCTGATATTGTACAATCTGAAGTTGTAGGTCCATCTTTAGGACAAAAAGCCATTGATGCTGGAACAACCTCTTCGTTAATTGGTTTATTATTAGTTTCTCTTTGGATGCTTGTATATTATGGTAAAGCAGGTTGGTATGCAAACATAGCACTTTTAGTAAACTTGCTATTCTTGTTTGGAATTTTAGCTAGTTTAGGTGCAGTTTTAACATTACCAGGAATAGCAGGTATTGTTTTAACATTAGGTACAGCAGTAGATGCTAATATCATTATTTATGAAAGAGCAAAAGAAGAATTAAGGTCAGGAAAATCGCTTGAAGAAGCTGTTAGAATGTCATATAGTTGGAAAGGTGCTATGCGTTCGATTATAGATGCAAATGTTACTCACGTTTTAACAGGTTCTGTATTGTTTATTTTTGGTACAGGATTAATTCAAGGGTTTGCAACAACTTTGTTAATAGGTATTTTTACATCATTATTTACTTCGATTTTTATTGCTAGAATCTTTTTAGATAGAGCTGTGGCAAAAGGAGACAACATCACTTTTGTAACTTCGTTGTCTAAAAATTGGTTTACAGGATTTCATTTTAATTTCTTAGGTGCAAAAAAATGGACTTATATTATTTCAAGCACTGTAATTATTGGTAGTTGTATTTCCTTTTATGTAAACGGTTTAGATGAAGGAGTTGATTTTGTTGGAGGAAGAACTTTCCAAATTAAATTTGAAAAGCCTGTTGAACCAACTCAAATTTCTGCTGAATTATCAAAGGTTTTTGGTAGTGCAGAGGCAAAAGTTTTTGGAGATATAGATCAATTGAGGATTACTACAAAATATAAAATTAATGTTGAAGGCACCGATGTTGATAAAGAAGTAAATGAAAAATTATTTAGTGTACTTAAAAAATATTACAATAATATTACCTACGACAAATTTATCAATTCGGATGACAAAAAAACATATGGAGTTTTGCAAGCTTCCAAAGTTGGTGCTTCAATTTCTGCAGATATAAAAACAAATGCATACTGGGCTGTACTTGGCGCAATGGCAATTGTATTCTTGTATCTAATGTTATCATTCAGAAAATGGCAATACTCACTTGGTGCGATTGCAGCCGTGGCTCACGATGTTATTTTTGTGTTGGGTATTTACTCAATTTTTTATAAAATAATGCCTTTTCATATGGAAATGGATCAGCATTTTATTGCAGCAATTTTAACAGTAATTGGATATTCAATGAACGACACTGTAATTGTATTTGATAGAATTAGAGAATTTCTTGCTGGAAAAGTTAAAGGAAATTTTCAAGAAGTTGTTAATGCATCGATTAACACAACATTATCGAGAACAGTAAATACCTCATTGATGATGATTATGGTTTTACTAGTTATGTTTATTTTTGGTGGAGAATCAATACGAGGTTTCATATTTGCTATGCTTGTAGGAATAGTTGTTGGTACTTATTCTTCTTTGTTTATTGCAACACCAGTTTTGGTAGATACAATGAAGAAAAAAGATATAGAAGAAATTGAATCGAGACATTCTTAGAGTTAAAATAAATTTTAAATTCAAAAAAAACTACTTTATTATAAAGTAGTTTTTTTTTGAATTATTTGTTCCATATTTCCCACGCTTTCTCAGCTTGAAATAGTAGCATTTCATATCCATTTTTTATAATAGCGCCTCTTTTTTTTGCTCTTTTTAAAAAATTAGATTCTTCTGGATTATAAATTAAATCGAATGCAATGTGTTTGTCAGTAAAAAAATTATAAGGAATAGGGGGAAACTCCTTAATATTTGGACTAGTTCCCAATGGAGTACAATTTATTACAATTTGAAAATTATCAAAAGTTGTTGCATTAATTCTGTCATAGGTAATAGTTTTATCATTAGCCTCTCGAGATACAAAAGTATAATAAATATTCAGTTCATCTAGAGCAAAAGCAACAGCTTTACTAGCTCCACCTGTTCCTAATATCAAGGCTTTTTTATGATGCGGTTTTAGTAACGGTTTTAGAGAATTTTTAAAGCCAAAATAATCAGAATTATATCCCTTTAGATTTCCATTTTTAGTAAATTTTATAACGTTTACAGCACCAATTAAGGTTGCTTTTTTTGATAATTTATTTAGAAATGGAATTATGGTTTCCTTATACGGAATGGTTACATTCAATCCATTGAGAGCGGGATTGTTTTTTAAAATTGCGGAAAACTCATCTAAAGATTGAATATCAAAATTTTCATATGTACTATTTAAAAATAACGGATTAGAAAATTTAGCACTAAAATATTTTTTAGAAAATGAATAAGAAATATTTTTACCTAGTAATCCATATTTTTTACTTTCCACTGTTTACAAGTATTTTTATTGGAATAGTAAACGTGCATCTTACTTTTTTACCGTTTTGAATTCCCGGTTTCCAGAGTGGTGATAACATAAGTACTCGAATTGTTTCATTTTTAGTATTGAATCCTAGATCACTTATGACATTTATGTTTGTTATTTTACCACTTTTTTCTATAATAAATTTTACCATTATTAGTCCGCCTAGAAAGTCAGCATCAGTTGGCAATTTAAATTCTTTTGAAATAAATTTCATAAAATTTATTTGTCCTCCTGGAAACTCAGGAATAACCTCTACACCTGAGGCGTTATATAATTTATCATCAATGTCCACCTCTTCTGGAACTGCTACTATTTCAAGTTCGTCTTGTAATGGAACTTTGATATTTGTGTCATAGCCATTTACTGATTTAGATTTTTCAATAACGTGCAACGAGTTATTTTTTTGAGATTCTTTTTTTAAAACTAAATTATTTTTAGAATTTTCATGTTTAGTTTGACTAAAACTAACACAAGAAAATAATAGTAATAAAACAAAAAAATATTTTGACATTACTTCAAATATTTTACTATTAAATTTTGTATTTTTTTATCTGACCAAACTGTAGGAAACAAATTTTCTAAAATTTTTATATCATCTTTATTAAATCGTAATGCTGTACTTAAATGAAACGACCCTTTTTTAACATCTGAAATCATGAAATATAAACCTGCAAGTCTAAACTCAATTTCCGAATGTTCAGGAAAAAATTCAGTAGCTTGTAATAAAGCTAAATTCGCGCCTTCAAATTCTTCAAGGTACAGTAAGATATCTATCCAATATAACCATGTATCTAGATTACCGTCACCGAGTTCGACTGCTTTTCTGTATCCAAATTCAGCTTCTTCTAAATAATTTAATGCTTTATTTATAACGGCATATTTTTTCCAATATGTTTTATTTTGATTGTCAATTTCAAGAGCCTTATTCACATAATTCAATGCTTTGGTATACATTTTTTGGCGCAAATAAAAATCAGTTATTGCTATCCAACCTTTATCTAAAAGCGGGTCTTCATGTACTGTTTTATTATAATATTTTAAGGCTTTAGGTTTGTTTCCTAGGCGTTCATAACATTTTCCTATTCTTAATAATGCATAAGATGTTGGATCATCTAAATCTATAGTGCGTTGATAATTTTCTATGGCATCTTGATAGCGTTTAAGTCGCTCCAAAGCTTTTCCATTTTCCATAAAAGCACCAATAAATTCGTCATCTATATAGGTCGCAAACTCAAAAGCGCGAACGGCTTGTTCATAATTTTTTAAACCATAATGCAATCTTCCTACTTGATGCCAAGCAATTTCAGAATAAGGATTTTTATCGATGTATTTTAATAAATAATCAATTGCATCCTGATTTTGATCTAAAAATTCATGACAGTAAACCACATTGTACAAAGCAGATTGATCTTCTGGATCTTCCTCCATACATTTAATAAAGTTTTCTTTGGCTAATTCTAGACTATCCATAAAAAGATATTCCATACCAATTAGATTGTAAACATCGGCCAGATCATCAGTAAAATTTAAAGCTTCTTTGAGTAATTCAATAGCTTTCTCATGATTGTCTCTTTTAGAGTAGATATTTGCTTTCTGAATGTAGATTTCTTCATTTGTTGGTTCGATTAAATACAACTCATTTAGCATCTTTTCTGCAACATCTAGTTTATCCTCATAAACTAACATTTCTACTTGAACTAATTTTAATCCAGTAGATTTGGGATGTTGCTCAAGGGCAAGTTTCAGTGCTTTTTTAGCTAAGTTTGATTTGCCTATATCAAGGTAATGAAGAATTATTTCTTCAAATTCTTCTGAATCAAAAAAGAGAACTTTGTTAGTTTTCAACATCGATTCAAATTTTGATAATGACAAGTTGTAGTCGTCTTCTTCTTCGCTTAGATGCATACTTTTTATGTATTAATTAGCTTAGTTAAAAGTAAGCAAAATCTTAATGTTATCGCTGATTTAAGTTTTTGTTTTAAACAATTTAATTAACATTATTATTCAATTAAATGAACATTTGATTTTAGTTAATTATTGATTTTTCAATAAAAATTTCATCTAAAACCTCTAAAATAATGTTGCAACCTTCTCTAATTTCTTCTTCAGAAATTGTCAAAGGAGGGGTGATTCTGATAGCGCACTGTTCAAACAATAGCCAAAATAAAATTAATCCTTTGTCTTGACTTTTTAATATAACTTGATTTGTTATTTCAGAGGTCGATGTCATAATTGCCAACATCAATCCCTTTCCTCTTATTTCATTTATCAAAGGATGTACCAAAAGTTGTCTAAAGAGTTTTTCTTTTTCCAGTGTTTGAGCAATTAAATCAGTTTCTAAAATTTCTTGCAATGTAGCTAGACATGCTGCGGCTATAACAGGATGACCACCAAATGTTGTAATATGTCCTAATTTTGGATTATTAGAGAGTAAATCCATATATGCAGCTTTCGACACAAATGCTCCTACTGGCATGCCTCCAGCCATACCTTTGCCTATAATAATTACGTCGGGAATAACATTATAGTTTTCAAATCCAAATAGTTTTCCTGTTCTTCCAAAACCAGGTTGAATCTCGTCTATAATTAAAAGCGCACCTACTTCGTCACATCTTTTTTTAACTTTTGACAAAAAGTCAGCCTCGGGTTGAATAAATCCTGCTCCACCTTGAATACTTTCTAAAATAATTCCTGCAGTTTTAGTTGTTATTTTTTGTAAATCAGCTTCATTGTTGAAAGTTATAAAATCAACATCGGGAATTAAGGGTCTAAAAACTTGTTTACGCTCTTCAAAACCCATAACACTCATTGCGCCCATCGTATTTCCATGATAGGCATTATGACACGAAATAAGTTGGCTTCTACCTGTAACTCTTCGAACCAACTTCAAGGCACCTTCACAGGCTTCTGTTCCTGAATTTACGAGATATACTTTATTTAATTGAGATGGTAAATTTTGAGTAAGTAATTTACAATATTCTACAGCAGGATTCTGAGCATATTCGCCATAAACCATCACGTGAGAATATTTGTCTAATTGATTTTTTATTGCATTATTTACTCTTGGGTTTTGATGACCCAAGGATACAGCAGATACTCCAGCCACAAAATCAAGATATTTTTTATTATCACAACTATAAATATAAGATCCTAAAGCATAGAAAACATTCATTTCTAAAGGATAAGGCGAAGTCTGTGCTTGATATTTTTGGAAATCTGATTTCAATTTATTTTTAGTATTAATTCTGAGGTGTCATGACATTGAAATTTTACAACGGGATTAAATTATAATGTAAAACCTGTACCTTCTTTTCCATCATTTAATTGAATTCCTAAAACAGCTAATTTATCACGTATTTCGTCAGATAAACTCCAGTTTTTATTGGCTCTAGCTTCAATACGCATCGAAATTAGAATATTTACAACTCCTTCGAGTTTTGCAACTGACTCAGAATTTTGATTTTCATTTGAGATTCCCAAAACATCATAAATGAATTGATTTAAAGTATCTTTTAAAATTGTTAAGTCTGACGCAGTTATAGTTTCACGCTTGTCATTTAAAACATTTACAAATCTGATTCCTTCAAACAGATTTGCAATTAAAATAGGAGAATTAAAATCGTCATTCATAGCATCATAACAATTTTTTCGCCACGATTGAATATCGATTGTAGAATTTGAACTGATTTCAATTTCTGAGACTAATTTCAAGCCCTCCATTAATCTATTAAAACCTTTTTCGGCTGCTAAAATTGCCTCATCAGAAAAATCTAAAACACTTCTGTAATGGGCTTGAAGCATAAAAAAACGAGCAACATTAGGAGAAAATCCTTTGCTTAAAAACGGGCTATCTCCGGTAAAAATTTCACCTGGAAGTATGTTGTTTCCAGTTGATTTTGACATTTTTTTGCCATTCAAAGTTAGCATATTGGCATGCATCCAGTAATGAACTGGGGTTTTGCCAGATGAAGCCTGATTTTGAGCAATTTCGCATTCATGATGCGGAAATTTTAAGTCCATACCACCACCATGAATATCAAATGTTTCACCTAAATATTTAGTACTCATCGCAGTACACTCTAAATGCCAACCCGGAAAACCAATTCCCCACGGCGAAGGCCAACGCATTATATGTTCGGGTTCTGCTTTTTTCCAGAGTGCAAAATCCTGAGAATTTCTCTTGTCGCTTTGTCCTTCTGTATCTCGAGTATTAGCAAGCATTTCGTCAATATTTCGTCCACTCAGAATTCCGTAATTATTGTTTTCATTATATTTTACAACGTCAAAATATACCGAGCCATTAGATTCATATCCAATTCCGTTTGCAATTATTTGTTTGATAATTTCAATTTGTTCAATTATATGTCCAGTTGCTGTGGGTTCTATACTAGGAGGTAAGAAATTAAATTTTTCAAGAATCGTATGAAAATCAACCGTATATTTTTGCACAATTTCCATGGGTTCAAGTTGTTCTAATCTTGCTTTTTTTGCAATTTTATCTTCGCCATCATCAACATCATCAACAATATGTCCCACATCGGTAATATTTCTTACATAACGAGCTTTATAACCTAAATGTAATAAATATCTAAAAATAACATCAAAACTCATAAAAGTTCTCACATTTCCCAGATGCACATTGCTGTAAACCGTTGGTCCGCAAACATACATGCCTACATTTCCCTCATGAACAGGTTTAAAAATCTCTTTTTCTCTCGAAAGTGAATTGTAAATTTTAATACTATTTTCTTTGTATAACATTCTATTTTTTTTGAAGCTATTCCAGCTATCCGTTTCAAAGTTTTAGCGTAAAACATTTTTAAACAAATGTTTTACGCTAAAACGTTTTTCACTACTATCTGGGCTAGTTAATATGATTAAATTTTTAAATTATAATTAAAATTTAGTTTCAAGTTTAATAAATTCTAAAAATTCTTTACGAGTAGCCTCTTCCTTAAATTTTCCACCATATTCTGCTGTAACAGTACTACTTTCTATATCTCTAATTCCTCTTGAATTTACACACAAATGTTTTGCATCAATTATACACGCAACATTATCTGTATTTAAAACTTTTTGTAACTCTCTCACAATTTGAATGGTTAATCGCTCTTGAACCTGAGGTCTTTTTGCGAAATAATCAACGATTCGATTCATTTTAGATAATCCAACAACTTTTCCATTCGAAATGTAAGCAACGTGAGCACGACCAACAATTGGCAACAAATGATGTTCGCAGGTTGAATAAACTACTATGTTTTTTTCAACAAGCATCTCATTGTACTTGTATTTGTTATCAAATGTTGATGAGCTTGGTTTTTTATTTGGATTTAATCCACCAAATATTTCTTTTACAAACATTTTTGCAACTCGATTTGGAGTTCCTTTTAAGCTATCATCTGTTAAATCAATCCCTAAAGTGAACAAAATTTCTTCGACATTTTTTTTTATTAATTCAATTTTTTCATCATCATTTTTTTCAAAAGCATCTTTTCTAAGAGGCGTTTCCTCGTTTGTACCAATATGATTATTACCTATTTCGTCACTAAAATCTTCGTTACCCATTGTATATATAAATCTAAATTTATTTCAAAATAATTATGTCGCAAAGATAAATAATATTGATTTACAAACGACTGAAGCTTTACTAAATTTAAAAAAATGAAATTTTAACACAATAATTAGTTGATTTAATGTAAATTTCGCTCTTTAAAACCCTGATTATAATGAAAAAAGTTACCTATTTGTTTCTGTTTACTTTACTTTGTGTTAACATATTAGCTTCTCAAAATTTATTAACAAATGGTAATTTTGAGTCTGGTACTAATGGAACAGGATTTACTACAAATTATAATTTACCCTCAACAGTTGGCTCTAGTACACTGAAGGATTATAGTATTGTAACAAATGCTTATAGTATGAATAATGCAAATTATTCAAATACAGTCCCTCCAAACGGAGATCATACAACGGGTAGTGGTAAGATGATGGTTGTAGATGGTTCTGGAAATGGTAATGATAAAGTTTGGGAATTATTAAATGGAGCAGGTATTGGAGTTATTTCTGGTAAAACTTATGTTTTTAGTTATTGGATTCGTTCTATTTCGTCTACAAATAATGCTTCTAATGTGCCAATAATTGCTGTTAATACAAATGGTACAACATCTCCACCAGCTTTAATAACAGGTTCTCCCACAGCACCTTTGGGAAATCCCTCTGCTTGGACAAAAGTTTCATATCAATGGACTGCAACAACATCTAATGCTCAAATATGGATAACAGATACCCAAACAAATGGAGGAGGAGTTGGCAACGATTTTGCATTAGACGATTTTTCATTAGCAGTACTTCCTGGCCCACTTTCTATTTCCTATTCGGCAATAAACAGTTCATGTCAAGGATCAAACAATGGTTCAATAGTAGTTTATGCTTCGGGAGGAGTTTCTCCATATACTAATTATTCTCTTTCGGGAACAATGACAGATTCAAATACTATCGGAATTTTTACAAATTTAGTGCCTGGTAATTATACTGTTTCTGTTACCGATAGTACTCCTTTGACAGTAAATAAAACAAATATTATAATTACAGAACCTACAAATCCTTTAGTAGTTGGACCCGATGCTATAATTTGTAAAGGAGATCCTACAACATTATCAGTATCAGGAGGATCAGGTTATAATTGGACAGCTAATCCTGTAGATAGTTCGTTAATTTCTCCTACTTCTGCAAATCCTGTTGTAAGCCCTTTGGTCAACACAATTTATACAGTTGCAACTTCTATTTCGACTACTAAAAATTTAGTTTTTAATCCAGATTTTTCACAAGGAAATATAGGATTCACAACCGATTATCAATATTTAATTGCTTCAACACCAACAGGAGTGCAAGGTGCCTATGGAATCGTAACAAATCCACAATCTTGGTTTACCCCTTTTTCGACATGTGGTGACAAAACTTCTGGAACAGGAAATATGATGGTTGTTGATGGCTCAATAGCAAATGCTGGGAATGATAAACTTTGGTGTCAAACAATACCCGTTAATGCAGGGCAAAATTACACTTTTTCATATTGGATACAAACAGTAGCCACTCCAAATCCAGCTTCGATAGAAGTTAAAATAAACGGAGTTTCAGTAATGATTAATGGAGCCCCAGTTTCTGCAGTTTGTGGTCAATGGACCCAGTTTTCCTATGTTTGGAGTTCAGGAGTTGCTACAACTGCACAGATTTGTTTGTATGATAAAACAATAACTGCTGGAGGAAATGATTTTGCGATTGATGATCTTTCTTTAACTACAACGAGTGTTTGCAATTATTCTAAACAAGTAAGTGTAACAGTAAATCCAAAATCGGTAATATCAAATAAGTCACTTACTATTTGCAGTACTGATACTTTCTCTGTCACTCCATCAAATCCCGCGGATACAGTAATTCCTGGAACAACATATACTTGGACAGTAGTAGCTCCGGTTGGAATATCTGGATCTAGTAATCAGAACACACCTCAAAATACTATAAGCCAAACATTAACAAATTTAACGACTGCACCTTTAAATATAGTTTATACCGTAACTGCTAGTGTAGGAACTTCACCTAATATTTGTATTAGTAGTTTTACCATAACAATAAATGTATTGTCGGCTCCAACTGGTGTTATCTCTGGAAATTCAACTATTTGCGAAAACGGAACTACGCCTGTTATACTATTTACGGGTTCTAATGGAATAGTACCTTATACTTTTTCATATACAGTAAATGGTGGACCAGTTCAAACGATAGTTTCTTCAGGAGCTGGCAACACAGCAACCTTAACAGTTTCAACAACAGTACCGGGAAATTTTGTTTATCAATTAATAAAAATTAAAAGTTCAGGAACACCTTCATGCGAAACCACAATCTCTGGACAATCTGCCACTGTAGTTGTAAATCCTACTCCAACAGTTGCTGTTAATAATATTACTAAATGTGCTGGCGATACCACTCCTGCAACTATTACGGCAACGCCATCTCTGCCTGGCACATATTCTTATCTTTGGACAGTGCCATCGGGATTAAATCCGGGGAATGTTTCAAATTTTAATACCACAATAGCTGGAACGTATTCTGTAGTTATAACAAATACAACAACAAATTGTGTTAGTCTTCCTGCATCTGGAGTTTTTAGTATAGATATATCATGTTGCACAAATAACGTAAATGTCCCAGCAGTTGCTGCTCTTTGTAATTCTACAAGTTGTACTTCTCTAACAGCAAATTATATTCAAACTAGAGCTACAACTTCGTACACAGTTGCTTCTATCCCATTTGCACCATTACAACCCCTTGGAATTATTCCGACCAATTTATGCTTACAAGACGATTCTTATTCTGCTCCTGTAACTATGCCATTTGATTTTAGTTTTTATGGTACTTGTTACAATAAATTTCAAATAGGTACAAATACATTCTTAACATTTAATACTACAAATCCTACATGTTCTGGTGGTAGCGGTTACATATTCAGTAATTCTATTTCAACACCAATGAATCCTCTATGGAGAAATGGAATTTATTTTCCAATGCAAGATACTAACCCTGCTGTATCAGTACCCCCAGCAACACCAATTGAAGTTAGTTATATTTTTGAGGGTACATACCCATGTAGAAAAGTAATTATTTTCGTAAAAAACATGCCTTTATATTCTTGCGGAACTTCCCAAGGATTAAACGAGAGCCAATTAGTACTATATGAAGGAACCAATATAATTGATATTTATGTAAAAAGACGTACTGTTTGCATAGGTTGGAATAGTGGAAGCGGAGTAATAGGTATTCAAAATGCTCTAGGTGGAGGTGGACTTGCTCCTCCAGGAAGAGATACAGGAACATGGACTACAACTAACGAAGCTTGGCGATTTACACCATCAGGAGCACTAACTTCAAGTTTTAAATGGTTGCAAGGCACAACAACTTTAACTACCAATACATCGGTTGCTGTTTGTCCTCCCGTGACTACAACTTACACTGCAGAAGTAACTTATTTAAACTGCGGAGTGCAAAGAAAAGTAACTAATGATGTTACGGTTGAAGTTTTTCCTGATGCAACAGGAAATCCGATTAATATTACACATTGCACCACAAATCCATCATTTGATTTAACGGCCAATAATGCTCAAATTTTAGGTTCTTTACCATCAACAGATTATACAATTTCTTATCATACTAGTCAGGCTGATGCAACAAATGTCACAGGTGAGATTACTCCGGCAACCAATTTTAATAGTTTTGGTCAAACAATTTATGTTTGTATTCAAAATGCCAATACTCCATGCGTAACTGTAAAATCATTTAATTTGATTTTAAATGATTGTTCATCATGTCCCACTATTACTACTCCAAGTTCAAATCAAACAATATGTTTAAATGGTGATCCAACACCTTTTTCAGTCAATACAACTTTAACTGGAGCAAATTCAATATCTTACGTTTACTTTAATTCATTACAATCAGGTTCAGGAATGTACACCGGTGGAACTCCACTAGGTAATGCCACGCCAAATGGAGCAGGAGTTGCTACTTATGATGCATCTGTTTTAGGAACTCCAGGTTCGTTGCCAAACGTTGTTGGAACTTATTATGTTTATGCAATCGCAAATCCACCATCTTCAGATATTACCTGTCGTCCATTTGAAGTAATTCAAGTTATAGTAAGTAATCCTGCAAATGCTGGAACAGATGGTAGTACAATAGTATGTGAAAATAGTGCAACAGTAATTGATTTATTTAGTTTAATTACTGGCGAACAATCAGGCGGAACTTGGACTCAAACATCAGGTTCAGGAGGAACGTTTAATGCAACTAGTGGTACATTTACTCCTGCAGTTGGAGCTACAAATTCAGTTTTTACTTACACCGTTTTAGGTTGTCCAAATGATACTAGTACAGCGACAGTTAACATTAGTCCTTTAGCAAATGCAGGAACTGATGGAAGTACTACGATATGCGGAAATAGTGCAGCAGTAATTGATTTATTTAGTTTAATTACAGGAGAACAATCAGGAGGAATCTGGACACAAACTTCGGGTTCAGGAGGAACGTTTAATGCTGGAGCAGGAACATTTACTCCTGGAGCTGGTGCTTCAACAAGCGTTTTTACTTATACAATCTCTGGCGTGGCTCCTTGTTTGAATGATTCAAGTACAGCGACAGTAAATATTGGGTCGCAACTAAATGCAGGAACAGATGGAAGTACTGTTGTTTGTGATTCAAGCACAACATCGATAGATTTATTTAGTTTAATTACTGGCGAACAATCTGGCGGAATTTGGACCCAAACTTCAGGTTCAGGAGGAACGTTTAATGCAGGAGCAGGTACATTTATACCTGCTGTTGGAGCTACAAATTCAGTTTTCACTTATACATTAACTGGAGTTGCGCCTTGCGTAAATGATTCGAGTACAGCCACGATTACCATAAATCCGCAACCCAATGCTGGAACAGATGGAAGTACTGTTGTTTGTGATTCAAGCACAACGGCGATAGATTTATTTAGTTTAATTACTGGCGAACAATCGGGCGGAACTTGGACACGAACATCAGGAGTAGGAGGAACTTTTAATTCAGGAGCAGGTACATTTACACCTGCCGTTGGAGCTACAAATTCAGTTTTCACCTACACAATAAATGGCGTTGCGCCTTGCTTAAATGATTCTAGTACCGCCACGATCACCATAAATCCACAACCCAATGCTGGAACAGATGGAAGCACTATTGTTTGTGATTCAAGCACAACGGCGATAGATTTATTTAGTTTAATTACTGGCGAACAATCAGGCGGAACTTGGACACGAACATTAGGAGCAGGGGGAATTTTTAATGCAGGAGCAGGAACATTTACACCTGCAGTTGGAGCTACAAATTCAGTTTTCACTTATACATTAAATGGAGTTGCGCCTTGCGTAAATGATTCGAGTACCGCAAGTATAACTATTAATAAACAACCCAATGCAGGAACAGATGGAAGCACTGTTGTTTGTGATTCAAGCACAACGGCGATAGATTTATTTAGTTTAATTACTGGCGAACAATCAGGCGGAATCTGGACGCAAACATCAGGAGCAGGTGGAATTTTTAATGCTGGAGCAGGAACATTTACACCTGCCGTTGGAGCGACAAATTCAATTTTCACCTACACTTTAACTGGAGCTGCGCCTTGCTTAAATGATTCGAGTACAGCTACAATCACCATAAATCCACAACCGAATGCAGGGACAGACGGAAGCACAGTTGTTTGTGATTCAAGCACAACGTCGATAGATTTATTTAGTTTAATTACCGGTGAACAATCAGGCGGAACTTGGACGCAAACATCAGGTTCAGGAGGAATTTTTAATGCAGGAGCAGGAACATTTACACCTGCCGTCGGTGCTACAAATTCAGTTTTCACGTATACTTTATCTGGAGTTGCGCCTTGCGTAAATGATTCGAGTACCGCAAGTATAACTATTAATAAACAACCCAATGCAGGAACAGATGGAAGTGCTATTGTTTGTGATTCAAGCACAACGTCGATAGATTTATTTAGTTTAATTACTGGCGAACAATCAGGCGGAACTTGGATACAAACATCAGGTTCAG
>JANXVF010000052.1 GCA_025351785.1 Flavobacterium sp. | reverse complement strand
ATATCAATTTCATCAGATAAAATTTCTGTAATACATGCTGAATTCAAAACATAACGCTTGTCATAATCAATTGCAAAACATAATCGATCACCTACAAATTTTGATACTAATTTTTCGTTTAGAATAAATATTCTTTCATCTCTTGATCTATCTAATTCTTCAGGTTTATAAAGAACATATTTTTTACTTTTTAAAAAACCATATCTTTCAATATCACTTCCAGTAATTAATTCTTTGTGTTCAATTTCACTTCTTTCTGTAGAGATGTATTTTTTATCATTCCCAGTTGTTAAACCTCTCCAAACTTTTGCAAAATCTTTTACTCGTTTATTCTCGTTTAACTTTTTAACAATATTTGCAATTTCAGGTTTCAATAATATCAAAAACTTTAAATCATCTGTAAATTGTGAGTTTTCAATTAAATTAATTTCATATTTATTTTTGTTATTGATTATGTAAGTTTTACCACTAACAATTTTTCTGCTTGAGATTAAAACTAATGTTTCAACACTTGCATCTTCAAAAACGCTTCCAGAATTAAAAATTTCAATAATTTCAAAATTATTAATTAAAAATTTTCTCAATTCAACTGAATATTCATTTGCAAGAAATGTATTTGGAATAATCATCGAATTAAGTCCATTTGAAGTTGTAATGAATTTAGAAAGTTCAATAAATAATGTGTATGTATTTATTTGTTGCTCACCAGTAACGTAATTCTTTTTAATGTAACTAATTGCTTCAGAAGAATAATCACCATTATTATATCTGCCACCTTTTATAACTAAATACGGCGGATTTCCAATCACCACATCAAACCCAATAAAATCGCCATCATCATTGAGCACTTGCGGAAACTCAAAACGCCATTCAAAGGCATTTTGGTAAATTTTGTTGGTTTTTATATCATTCAATTCTTTTTCTAGTTCACCAACTTCTGTTGCCAGTTTATTTACCGCTTTGTTCCATGCTTCTTTTTGTTTTTTGGTTTGCTCAAACATAGCAACCTGTTGCGTATAATTAAAAAGTTGTCCTTTTTTTTCTTCCAACTTTATTTTACGCTTATCGTTTATGGCGATTTCGGTTTCAAAATTATTTTTAATTTCGTCTATCAAGCGTTCCATTTCACGTTTTTGCTCTTTGGTTTCGGCATTTTGATAGGTAGTAACGGCTAGTTTGTAGCTTTCAATGTTCCATTTGCTTTGCCTTAATGCTTTTTTTAAATCGGCATCGAGCGCAAATCTCGATATTAATGAGTTGCCACATTTTATGTTAATGTCTATGTTGGGTAAAGTTTCTAACTCGTCAGTCATTGCTAGGCACGAAGCAATCTGTTGATGCTTATGTAATCTTGATGAGATTGCTTCGTTCCTCGCAATAACATAATAAGCATTTTTTAATAATTCTATCCACAAACGCAGTCTACAAATTTTTACCGAGTTTGGGTTAATATCCACTCCAAATAAGCAATTTTCTATAATAGTTTGCTTTTCGTGAAACAAGGTTTCTTGAATGCGCTGACTTTCTTCATTTTTAGGATAATACACATAGGGAATTCCGTCTTGGTCGGTTACAATAAGTTCGTCGTTTACAACGCTAAAATTGTAATTTTTTAGTCGTAGATAGTTTTTATCGGCAAGAATTTGCAACTCGTGTTTTATGGCAATCATTTCGTTTAAAGCCGATACTAAAAAGTGACCTGAACCAACTGCTGGATCACAAATTTTTATCGAGTTAACAATTTTATTGGCTTCTGCAATGGTAAAATCTTTGTTTTTAAGTTCGTCAAACGTTTCACAATTCCATTTTTTAGCTTCGTTAAATTTGGTTACAACAGCTCTACGAATGGTTTCTTTGCACATATACATAGTGATGAAACTTGGCGTAAAAAATGAACCGTCTTTATAACCGTTTATTTTCTCGAAAATTAAACCTAAAACCGATGCGTTTATCAGGGTTTTGTTGTCTTCTTGAATGTCTTCGCTACCTTCGCTGGCAAAGTCATAACTGTCTAAAAATGAGAAAAAATAATCTAACGCATTTTTGTTTCCAGTTTGTTTTTTGCCTTGCGTGTTTTTAATTACCGTAGCGTTCAATAAAGGTAAACTTAAATTATTTTCAAGATTAGATATTAGTATGGTTTGATGTTCTAAATCTGTAGGTTCAAAAAGTGAACTGTTCAAATACGGAACTTTTGCAAAATCGTGTGCGACTTTATCAGTTCTGTCGGCAACTTTTTTGGCTAAAACCTGAAAAAATAATTTGTTTAAAATATCGTAATCGGCAATTAAACTCGAGTTTAAAAACGAAAAACTTTTGTCGTTTTTGTGATAAGTAATTAGCTGTGCTTCGAGCAGTTTAAGAAATAAAATTCTGTTTACCCAAGTAATACAAAGTTCGAGTGCAACAGTAAACAGTTGTTCTTCTCTAGTTTCGCCATACTGTTTTGGGTTTTGTAATCTTGTAATTTTATCTAAAGATTCTAGTTGTAAAATAGTATTTTCTAACAATGAACCTTCGCTTCTACTATCGGGTTTATGCCGACCGATTACTTTTTTTCCGCCTTCTTTTACTTCGTTTAAGCCAATTACATGAAGTAATTCGTTATAGAAATTTTTGTCTAAAGTATTGTTATCATTTGCAAACGACAGTTTTAATAAATGTTCGGGCGAAAGTAATTTGTATAGTGCAATTAACTGTTTGTCATCTTCTTTATCATTGTTGCGAAGTGCTTTGTTGTAATTTCTAAAATCGAAATAGGTAAACTGTATTTCGGTTTGAACTTTCTCGATAAAAGGTTTTGCAATATCTTTGTAGAAAAAATCTGTTTTTATGCCCGATAGTTGTTTGGCTTCAAATTCTTGAAAATCTTTGACCAATTTTTTATTTTGAGCAAATAGCTTATCAAAAATTTGAGCATCAAATATAAACCACTCATAAATATTAGTAACAACAAGATGTTTTATTTCGAGATTGTTTTGAGTAATTCGTTCTCTAAGAAAATATAAAATCAGTTCTTGCAAAGCTTTCCCGTTAAGGTTGTTAACGGTAATCATTTCTAATTTGTTTGAGATTCGTTTTACTTCGATAATAACCCCAACATTTGTTAATGCTTTTGAACCATTATGAATTACTAAATCTGAAGAATCTTTAGTATTTATAAAATAATTTGGATCGTAATAGGTTTTCTTTAAAAAATCAATAACTAGATTTTTTTGATTTTCTTCTCGCTCTTTATCATTACAATTATCTAATAATGAAATTAAATTGGTTTTAAAAACTTCAATTTGAGATCTGTTCGGTTTAATTTTTAAAAACGCAGGATTAATAGCTTTTCTTGGTTCAAGTTGATTTATATTCATAATGAAGTTGAAATATTGAAGTTATCAAACTTATCAAAATAAAACCAATAGTACAAGTTTATAAAAATAAACTATTTACCCAAAAACAACATAGGATACCGATTTCAATAAATAACGACAACACAAAAGTTTTATCTACAACTGTTACTTATTCTTCCAGAATGTAATAATTAATCCGCCAGAAATTATAAAGATGCCACCAACAATAATGGGAATAGTCGGTAAAGTTTTGAAAGTAATATAATTTACAATTTGCCAAACCACAAAAAGTGTTGCTATATAAAGTCCAACAACCTGCCCAAATTCTACAGGCGCTAGATTCAGAAAAAAACCGTAACCAAATAATAAGATTGCGCCAAAAAGAGCTAAAGCTATTCGTGTTACTCCAACATTATTGTAAATAGACATTCGTATCACTGCATCACCAAAAACTTCTAATGTTGTGGCAATGATTAAAAATACAAATGGATGAATATTCTGAAAAAATTTAAGCATCGTATCTGTGGTTTTGTGTTTGTAAAAATATTATTAATTATTGTGGCTTTGGTCTGAAATGTATATTAAATTTTAACCACATAAAAGCATCGATTATTCCTCTGAATAAGAATAAAATAGAAATTTATTTTTTCACATAGCTATGAATTCTATATAAAGCAAAGCTCTTTTAATAATTTTATTTTCTTTGTTTCTATGAGTTTCAATATAATTTCCAGACAATAGCCATTATTTATAATGCCAATCATTGAAAGCGATTTCAATAAATATCGTGTTAAGGACTTTTTTGTGTCGCCATAAAATAAATTACCAAAATAATAAAGTGAATTTTATTGTGAATCTAGGTTTATTTTCGAATTAATTTCTTTTAGAATTAGTTTAAAATCGGTTAAATAATCAAACCAAGTCACGTTTTCTAATCGTTTAAACCAAGTGAGTTGCCGTTTTGAAAACCGTCTGGTATTTTTTTTAATTTCTTCAACGGCAATTTCTAATGAAGTTTTGCCATCCAAAAATTGAAATAACTCAGTGTAACCAACAGTTTGCAACGCATTTAAGTCTCTATATTTATTCAAATTTTTTACTTCAGTTAGCAATCCATTTTGCATCATTGCCTCAACCCTATCGTTAATTCTTTGATATATGATGGCCCTTTCAGCCTCGAGCCCGATGATTATTGACTTGAAATTTCTAGTTTTTTTTTCTTTATTCAAAAAGGAGCTATAAGGCATTCTAGTTTCTAAGCAAACCTCTACAAATCGCATCATTCGTTGCGGATTTTGTAACGTTTGCGGATTTGTTTTTAATATAAGTTCAAAGTAATCGGGATCTAAATTTTTAAACTTTTCTTGTAAATATAGCATTCCTTTTGTATCATAATTTGATTGAACTTCAATCCGAATATGTGATTTTATTTCAGGAAAAACATCAAACCCTTTTAAAACAGCATCAAGGTAAAGTCCAGATCCACCTACTAAAATTTGAATTGGGTTTTCGTTAAATAATTCATCCAGTTTTGCGATTGCTTCGTTTTCAAAATGTCCAGCTGTGTACGATTCAAAAACCGATTTATTTTGTATAAAATGATGTTTTGCTTTTGCTAATTCCTCGAGAGATGGCACTGCAGTACCAATATACATTTCCTTAAAAAATTGTCTACTATCGCACGAAATTATATCGCACCCAAAATGATTTGCCAGCTCAATACTCAATGCAGTTTTGCCAATAGCAGTAGGACCAATAATAGTTATTAAATAATTCAATTTTCAATTAAAATTTAATAATTTTTAAATGTTTGCTTCGTTTAATGTGTGCTTGAATGATATTTTTTGTATCTCGATTACTTTCCATAGGGATTAAAATAGTTTTTAAAATTGCAATATTGGTAATTTGATAATTCAAATCATAAAAACAATATCCTTTATAAACGCCATTTTCTATCAATATAGCACTGCGTTCGTTCAGGTTTCGACCCCGATCTACAATAATCAAATTCTCGTCTCTAAAAGTGTTGTTAGCTATAAACTCTAATACTCGATCATTATATGTTTCGTGCGATTCTTTTCCGATACATGCTCCATCACACTCTTTTATTTTGAACTTAAAACACTCATTTTTAGTCTCGAATAATCCATTTAGTTTTTGACATAAATTGTAATGCTCCGTAATTTTATACAACTCATTTTTACCTTCGTTTATTGATGTAAATGCTGTAATTTCTTTTTTTCGACCATCTATTTTCTCGATTTTGAGATTCAAATATCCATTTGCATCTTTAATAGCATACAAGGCATTGCTAAAAAATGTTTTTGATAATGCCTTGTTATATTTTGGTTTGTTAACTTTAATTTCTTCACTTTCCTTTAAAAGTGCAATCAGTTCGCTTCCTGTTTCATCATAAGTCACTGTAAAAACTTCGTTTTGAATCTTCTTACATTTGGTAGTAATTCCTGTAAAATGTTGATTAACTCGCTTTTTTATGTTTCTGCTTTTTCCGATATAAATTAAATCTCCTTTTTGATTATGAATATAATAAACTCCTGTTTTGCTGGGTAAACCTAAGATAATATCCAATAGTTTTGGATGAATACCCTTTTCAACCTCAAGTTTAATAAAATCTTTAACGATTACTTTTTCAAGATCTTTTTCTAATAACATTTTAAATAATTTAACAGTAGCAAGCGCATCTCCACTAGCTCGATGGCGATCTGCCATGGGAATTCCTAGAGCACGAACTAATTTGCCAAGACTGTAAGACGTTTGCTCGGGCAACAATTTTTGAGATAATTCGACCGTACAAATAGTGTGCGATTGAAATTCAAAACCCAAACGTCGAAATTCGGTTTTCAAAATCCGGTAATCAAAAGATGCATTGTGAGCCACAATAATACAATCTTGAGTGATTTCTATTATCCGTTTGGCTACTTCAAAAAACTTTGGAGCGCTAACCAGCATATCATTATTAATTCCTGTGAGTTTAGAAACAAAAGGTTGAATTGGAATTTCTGGATTTACCAAACTTATAAATTGATCTACAATTTCGTGTCCATCAAATTTGTAAATAGCAATTTCGGTTATGCCCTCTTCATTAAATTGTCCTCCAGTAGTTTCTATATCTAGTATTGCGTACATTTTTAAATATAATTTTTAACTAAATATTCATTCAATTTTATGCATTCTACTGCTTCTTTAACATCATGAACGCGTAAAATTTTGGCGCCTTTTTGTAATGCAATAGTATTTAAATAAGTAGTTCCGTTTAAGCTACTTTGAGCGTTTGTTTCCAGTAATTTATAAATCATAGATTTTCTAGAAATACCAACTAGAATTGGCAAGTCTAACCTTTGAAATAATTCTAATTTTTGCATCACTTCATAATTATGATCTATTGTTTTTGCAAATCCGAATCCTGGATCGATAATCAAATCATCAATGCCATAACTGTGAGCTTGACTAATTTTTTCAGAAAAATAAAAAAACATTTCTTTTACTATGTTTTCATAATTTGCAAATGATTGCATATTTTGAGGAGATCCTTTCATATGCATCATTATATAGGGAACTCTTAAATTTGCTACAGTTTGCATCATTAGATTATCTAAACTTCCTGCGCTTATATCATTTATTATAACAGCTCCATTTTCGACACATTTTTTTGCAACTTGACTTCTAAAAGTATCTATTGAAAGTAAAGTTTCTGGAAATTTTTTTAAAATCAAATCAATAACGGGCAAAATTCTACTTAATTCTTCATCTTCTTCTACAAACGCTGCATTTGGTTTGCTTGAATATGCACCAACATCGATAAATGTAGCTCCATCGATGAGCATTTTTTCAACTTGGTTTAAAATAGAGTTTTCATCTTTATAAAATCCGCCATCATAAAAAGAATCTGGTGTGCAGTTCAAAATGCCCATTACTCTAGGAATTTCCAAATCGATAAGCTTTCCATTACAATTTAGTGTCATCGGTTTTGAGTTTTCGGATTGAAGATATCAGAAAAAAATCTGTACTTTTGAAAATTAAATACAAATATAGTTTTAATGAAGAATACTTCGCAAGAATATGATAAAGTAATTGGCATTTGCCGTGATTTGTTTATAAAAAAAATGACCGATTATGGAAGTGCTTGGCGCATTTTAAGATTGTCATCGCTTACAGATCAAATTTTTATAAAAGCACAACGAATTAGAAGTTTACAGCAAAATGATATTAGAAAAATTGATGAAGATGAAACAGGAGAATTTATAGGTATCATAAATTATTGTACAATGGCGTTGATTCAGTTTGAAAAAGGAATTGCAAATCAACCAGATTTAAATATAGAGCAAGCTGTTGATTTATATGATAGTAAAACAGCTTTATCTAAATCTTTGATGGAGGATAAAAATCATGATTATGGCGAAGCTTGGCGCGAGATGCGTGTAAGTTCTTTAACAGATTTGATTCTGCAAAAAATACTCAGAGTAAAACAAATTGAAGATAATAAAGGAAAAACAATAGTGTCTGAAGGTTTAGAAGCAAATTATCAAGATATGATTAATTATGCTGTTTTTGCTTTGATATTAATGAAATTTGCACAATAACAATTCATTAACAATGCAAACAAATATTGTTAACTATATTTGTAGATACAAATTTTAAAAAATGGAATCAAATAAATCGTATATTTCTTGGACAATTAGAATTATAATATCGTTGCTTTTTATTGTATCTGCCATTGCAAAAATGTATCCTTCACCCTATTTTGCAATTTCAACTTTTGAGGTAAAACAGCTTTATACATTAGGTTTTTCTGAAAAAATTGCACCCTATTTCTCTCGAGTTTTAATAGGAATAGAACTAGCTTTAGGATTATTAATTTTGCAAAATAATTTCTTAAAAAAATTCTTAATCCCAGTTACAATTCTAATGTTAGCTGTATTTGTGTGTCATTTGACATATGTAACCTATTTATTAGGTGGAAATACTGGAAATTGTGGTTGTTTTGGAGAGTTGTTGCCAATGACTCCAATAGAAGCAATTATCAAAAATATAGTAGCGATTTTTTTGTTAGGCTATTTATTTTATATCACTCCAAAGAAAGAGTATCAGGGAAACTTCTGGGTACTTACAACAGTTTTATTTGCAACTATTTTAGGAATCTTTATGTTGGCACCTATACAACCGCCTGCTTCAAAATTTACAGAAGCAAATTCGATCGAAGTTGTTCAAGATAGTTTACAAGATGAAAGTAAAATAACTTTAAAGGACTCAATTGTAATTTTAAAAAATGAAAAAGCTACACTAAAAGACACCATAAAGAAGAATGAAATCGTAAAAGAAAATCCAGACGAACCCAAAAAAATAAAATCTGGAAACGGTCATTTTTTTGCTTCGATTGATAATGGCAAAAAAATATTATGTTATTTTGTTCCAGGTTGTGACCATTGTCGTGAAGTTGCAAAAGAACTAACAGAATTGAAACAAAATAATAAAAATTTTCCCGAAATTAAAATTCTTTTCATGAATGAAGAAGATTATTTAATCCCTGAATTTTTCAAGTTTGCGGGTGCAACTTATCCCTATAAAATTGTTGAAATTATACCTTTTTGGAAAATACTAGGAGACGGAAATCAAACTCCAGGAGTTAAATATCTTTGGAATGGAAATCAGATAAAATACTACACAGGCATCGAGAACAGTAAGTTTAATCAAAAAGAATTTGAACAAATTTTGAATACACCTTATAAAGAATTAAAAAAAATAAATTAAAATAAAATTTAGAAAATATGAAAAAATTAATAATGCTATTGGCAGTTGTTTTTGGAACAATATCGTGTAATTCGCAAAAAAAAGAATTTTCTGAAGAAGCTCTTAACGGAAAATTGACAAGCCTAGATGGCACAGAAGTTTCTTTGAAAAGTATTCTTGATTCTAATAAAGGTAAAACAATTGTAATCGAAATTTGGGCATCATGGTGTGGCGATTGTGTAAAAGCAATGCCAAAAATGAAAGCTTTGCAAAGTTCAAATCCAGATGTTTCTTATGTTTTTATATCAATGGATAAAACAATGGATAAATGGAAAGCCGGAATTGAAAAACATGAATTAAAAGGGCAACATTTTTGGGTAAATGATCAATTAGGAATGAAAGGAAGTTTCGGAAAATCGGTTGATTTAGATTGGATACCAAGATATATTGTTATAAATAAAAAAGGCAAAGTTGTTTTATATCGTGCAATAGAAACTGATTTTGATAAAATTAATCAAGAAATAATAAAATAAAAATGAGAAATAAAATTGTTGCAGGCAATTGGAAAATGAATAAAAACTCAGAAGAAACTGAAGATTTATTAAACGAATTAATTGATAAATTACCAAACGATAAGGAAGTTCAAATCATTGTTGCACCAACTTTTATTAACTTAGCTTCTGCTGTTGATCATTTAGAATTTACTAATATAACTGTTGCTGCACAAAATATGCATCAAAATGAAAATGGAGCATATACAGGCGAAATATCAGCAGATATGTTGAAAAGTGTAGGCGTTAATATGGTAATTTTAGGACATTCTGAACGAAGATCAATTTTTAAAGAAACTGATTTTATTATTTCTAATAAAGTTACAACAGCCTTAAAGCACGAAATGACCGTTATTTTTTGTTTTGGCGAAGAATTAAAAGACCGACAAAATAAACAACATTTTAATGTGGTAGAAAATCAGTTGCGTGATGGATTATTTCATATAGAAAACAATTCTTGGTCCAATATCATTTTGGCATACGAGCCAGTTTGGGCAATAGGAACAGGAGAAACTGCAAGTCCAGATCAGGCTCAAGAAATGCACTCTTTTATTAGACAAACTATAAGACAAACTTTTGGAAGTGATATTGCTGAAAATCTTTCTATCCTTTATGGCGGAAGCGTTAAACCTGACAATGCTAAAGAAATTTTTAGCAAACCAGATGTTGATGGAGGTTTGATAGGTGGTGCAGCATTAAAAGCGACCGATTTTGTAGCTATCGTTAACGCTATTTAAAATACCAAAATTTTACTTAATAAAAATAAATATAATATGCATACTATAGGAGTTATTGGTTCAGGAACAATGGGAAATGGAATCGCTCATACTTTTGCACAAAATGGTTTTACGGTAAAATTAATCGATATTTCTGAAAAATCTTTAGAAAAAGGAATGGCAACAATTGCTTCAAACCTTGATCGAATGGTTGTTAAAGGCACAATTTCTGAATCTGAAAAACACAAAACTATTGCAAATATAATTACATATACCGATATAAAAGATGGTGTTACAGGCTGTGATTTGATAGTTGAAGCCGCTACAGAAAACGTTACTTTGAAACTACAAATTTTTAAACAATTAAGTGATATTTGTAATGAGAATGTAATTTTAGCTACAAATACTTCTTCTATATCAATTACAAAAATAGCATCACAAGTAACTCATCCAGAACGTGTTATCGGAATGCATTTTATGAATCCAGTTCCTGTGATGAAATTAGTTGAAATCATTCGAGGTTATTCAACTTCAAACGAGGTAACAAAAACTATCATTGATTTATCTTTAAAATTAGGAAAAACTCCTACAGAAGTAAACGATTATCCCGGATTTGTTGCCAACAGAATTTTAATGCCCATGATTAATGAAGCTATCGAAACTTTGTATAATGGTGTTGCAGGAGTTTATGAAATTGATACTGTTATGAAATTAGGAATGGCTCATCCTATGGGACCTTTGCAATTAGCAGATTTTATCGGATTGGATGTTTGTCTGACTATTTTAAATGTAATGCACGACGGATTTAAAAATCCAAAATATGCGCCTTGTCCCCTATTGGTAAATATGGTTATGGCGGGAAAACTTGGGGTAAAATCTGGTGAAGGATTTTATGATTATAGTGAAACAAAAAAAGCAGAAAAACTATCTAAACAATTTATTAAATAGTAATCAGTGAATAATTAAATTAATAGTCTCATAATTCTTTTTTTAAATGACTAATTACTTAAAAAATGTCAAAAATAGTTCCCTTTATTGCAGTAAGACCAACTCCAGATAAGGTTAGCTTAGTTACTTGTAGAAATTATGATGATTATTCTCCTGCCGAATTAGCGTCGTGGTTAGACTTTAATCCTTTTTCTTTTTTACACATTATAAATCCAGCTTACATCCACTCACAAAAAATAACTCTAGATAAACGATTTAAAGGTGTTTTGCACAAATATCAAGATTTTAAAGCTAATGGTGTATTTATTCAGGAAGAAAAACCAATTTTATTTTTATATGAAATTAAAACAAAAAATCTTTCCTTTACAGGACTCGTAGCAGGAACTTCTATTGAAGATTACAAAAATAATATAATAAAAAAACACGAAGATACACTACAATATAGAGTTGAATATTTTAAAGATTATTTGCACCAAATCGGTTTTAATACAGAGCCTGTGCTGCTAACTTATCTGGATAATCAAGAATTAAACGATTGGATTTTAAATAAAAAAAACGAACAACCTTTATATCATTTTTCTACAACTAATAAAGAAAAACATACTCTTTGGAGGATTGAAACTGAATCTGAAATAAATTGGATTCAAAATAAATTTGAAAATATTCCAGAATTATACATAGCAGATGGACATCATCGATTAGCTTCGGCAGATTTATTATTTGATGAAAATATCATGAATAAAAATGAAAATCTCAACTATTTTATGAGTTTTCTAATAGCCGAAAGTCAAATAAAAATTTACGAATTCAATCGAATTATTAGAGATTTAAATGGAAATTCTAAAGAAAAATTTATAGAAAAATTATCAAAAAATTTTATCATCAAAATAAAAAATCAGGAATTATGGAAACCCGAAAGTAAATTTGAGTTTGGAATGTATCTTGACGGAAACTTTTATGCTTTATTTTATAAACTCGAGAAAAAAAATCCTTCGATTTTAGATAATTTAGATGCACAAATTTTATTCAACACCGTTTTACAACCAATTTTAGGAATTGATGATTTAAGAAATGATGAACGAATAGAATACATTCCTGGTAATCAATCTATTTCTACAATAAAAGAATTAGTAGACGAAGGTGAGTTTGAAGTTGGATTTATGCTTTTCCCATCTGATATTTGCGAGATTAAAACATTGGCAGATAATAATTTAATTATGCCACCAAAAAGCACATATATTGAACCAAAATTTAGAAGTGGATTACTAATATATGAATTATAATTTTTTAATTTAAGTTAAAAAACAAACCCTTTTAAGTAATTTTAAGGGTTTACTTTTTTTAAAATAATAACTATTTTAAAAAATAGTTATTTAATGTTGTAACAAAATATACTGCCTTTCGTCTTCAACATATAAGCATCAATCAAATCAAACTAACCAAAATGAATCAAAACGAATTTATCAAAATAATTAATCCATTTAAAGATAAGGTCTTTCGATTAGCAAAACGGTTACTTGTGAGTACAGAAGAGGCACAAGACGCAACACAAGAAATAATGGTAAAATTATGGACCAAAAATGAAAATTTGAATACTTTGAATAGTGTTGAAGCTATGGCAATGACAATGACAAAAAACTACTGTTTAGATCAATTAAAGTCAAAAAGAGCGGGAAATATGTCTATAATTCATTCAAATTATATAGATAATGATGCGAGTATACAGCAAAAAATTGAAGATAAAGATAGTTGGACTTGGGTAGAAAAAATAATGAATCAATTGCCCGAGCAACAAAAAATAATTATTCAAATGCGTGATATTGAACAATATGAATTTGAAGAAATTGCAAAAATACTGGGTATGAACGAAACTGCAATTAGAGTTGCGCTTTCTAGAGGGCGAAAGATAATAAGAGAATATGTAACAAAAAAACACAGTTATGGAATTAATTAATATAGAAAATTTAATAGACAAATATTTTAAAGGCGAAACTAATCTAATCGAAGAAAAAGAATTACAAACTTATTTTTCATCATCAGATGTAGCTGCACATTTAGTTCAATATAAATCTATTTTCAACTATTTTAAAGAGGCAAAAAATGAACAATTTACATCTTCAATTTCTTTGAAACCAAAAAAGAAAAAATATATTGCCTGGTTATCGGCAGTTGCAAGTGTAGCAATTTTGTTAGGTGTGGCAAGCTATATTTATTTAGACAATAAAATAGTAAATCACTCATCTGACCTAGGCACCTGTAAAAATCCCGAAATTGCATTAAAAGAAACTCAAAAAGCTCTTGCACTTTTATCTGGTCATATAAATACTGGAATCGAAAGTATTGAAATATTATCAGAATATAAATACTCTAAAAATAAAATCTTTAAAGAATAACAATCATTAATCAAAATCTGAAATAGTTTCAGATAATAAATCAAATCTTAAATATAAAAAAAATGAAAAAATTAATTTTAGTAGCCGTTTTCGCCTTAGTTTCTAACACCTTTTTTGGTCAATCTGTTTTTGATAAATTTGATAATCAAGACGATATTACCACGGTAATTGTAAACAAAAAAATGTTTTCGCTAATGAGCAAAGTCGATTTGAAAGATAAAGAATCGCAACAATTTCTTAATTTAATAAAAAAGCTAGATAATTTGAAAGTTTTTGTAACATCTAGCGATAAAAAATCGGACGAGATGAAAGCATCTGCTGATAAATTTATCAAATCTGAATCGTTAGACGAATTGATGCGTATTAATGAAAAAGGTAAAAATGTGAAAATTTATGTAAAATCGGGAGCTACAGATTCTCAAATTAAAGAACTTTTAATGTTTATTGAAGGTTCTGGAAAAGAACAAAGTGTCTTGATGTCATTATCTGGAAATTTCGATTTAGATGAACTTTCTGTTCTTACCGACAAAATGAAATTACCGGGTGGAGCAGAACTTAAAAAAGCAAGTAAAAAATAATTTTAGAAGTAAATTATTAATCAATAATCTTAACCAATGACAAAAATATTTTTTTATATAACAACTATATTGTGTTTATTGATGGTGAGCTGTCAATCAGAACCGAGTTTGCAAAAATATTTTGTAGACCATCAAGAAGAACCTGGATTTGTAGCTGTAGATATTTCTCCTAATATCTTAAATATTGATAAAACAAAATTATCACTTGAAGAAAAAAAAGCATTAGCATCTTTTCATAAAATGAATTTACTAGCTTTTAAAATAAACGATAAAAATAAAAATCAATATGTTTCAGAAAAAAATAGTATTGTTTCAATTTTAAAAGATACTACAACTTACAAACAATTAATGAAGTTTGGTTCTGGTAAACAAGGTGCATCTATAAGTTATGTAGGAGATGAAAAACATATTAATGAGTTTGTACTTTTTGGAAATAAAAATGATAACGGATTTGCAGTTGTAAGAATTTTAGGTAACGACATGAAGCCAGAAGATGCTATGACGATGATTTCGGTTTTGAAAAATTCTAATATTGATATGAAACAATTTGAATCATTAAAAGGATTAATGAAATAAAAATTAGGGTTAGTTATGAATGAGAAAAAGTCCCTTTTGGGACTTTTTTGTTATTAAAATATGTATGAGTAACTACTTACATATTTCGTCTATATTGTCCACCAACTTCAAACAAACCAGCTGTTATTTGACCTAAAGAGCAATATTTTGAAGCTTCCATGAGAATTTCAAATATATTTTCATTTTTTATAGCCGCGTTTTGCAATGCTTGTATTTGCTCAGTCACTTTATCTTTGTGTATAGAATGCAAATTGGTTAATGTTTTAATTTGAAATTGCTTCTCCTCTTCGGTAGCTCTAATTACTTCGGCTGGCAAAACTGTTGGCGAACCTTTACTGCTTAAAAAAGTATTAACCCCTATTATCGGAAACTCACCTGTATGTTTCAAGGTTTCATAATACAAACTTTCTTCTTGAATTTGTCCACGTTGATACATCGTTTCCATAGCACCTAATACACCGCCACGTTCAGAGATACGATCGAATTCAGTTAATACGGCTTCTTCCACTAAGTCGGTTAACTCTTCGATAATGAAAGAACCTTGTAATGGATTTTCATTTTTAGCTAAACCTAATTCACGATTAATGATTAACTGAATGGCCATGGCTCTACGAACTGATTCTTCAGTAGGCGTTGTAATCGCTTCATCATACGCATTTGTGTGTAAGGAATTACAGTTGTCGTAAATAGCATACAATGCTTGCAAGGTTGTACGAATATCATTAAAATCAATTTCTTGTGCATGTAACGAACGACCAGAAGTTTGAATATGGTATTTCAACATTTGACTTCTTTCGTTTCCACCGTAACGCAACTTCATCGCTTTTGCCCATATACGGCGGCTTACACGGCCAATTACGCTATACTCAGGATCGATACCGTTACTAAAGAAGAAAGACAAATTCGGAGCGAAATCATCAATATGCATTCCTCTACTTAAATAATATTCAACAAACGTAAATCCATTAGCTAAGGTAAAGGCAAGCTGAGAGATGGGATTAGCGCCTGCTTCCGCAATATGATAACCGCTAATAGATACTGAATAAAAGTTACGTACTTTTTTATCGATGAAATATTGCTGCACATCACCCATCACACGTAAGCTGAATTCTGTACTAAAAATACAAGTGTTTTGCGCTTGGTCTTCTTTTAAAATATCAGCTTGCACCGTACCGCGTACTTGCGATAAAGTGGTTGCTTTAATTTTTTCGTAAACATCCTTTGGTAATACTTGATCTCCCGTAACACCTAGTAACATTAAGCCTAAGCCGTTGTTACCTTCAGGTAATTCGCCTTGGTAAGTTGGACGAACTGTTCCTTTGCTTTTGTAAATAGCAATAATTTTTGCTTCTACTTCTTTTTCTAATTTATGTTCTTTAATGTAAAGCTCGCATTGTTGATCGATAGCGGCATTCATAAAAAATGCTGCTAATGTTGGCGCAGG